>NZ_DDHH01000086.1:0-20506 GCF_002338015.1 Rhizobium sp. UBA1881 | reverse complement strand
GTACTTTGTCAACAGGACCTAGTGCCACTTTCTTGTTTCCCTGTGTGATTTGGATATCGAACTCATTATCGCCGCCGTTCAATTGATTCCGGACCCGTCATCGAGACATTCGATAGCTCTGATGGGCACCAGGCTCTTACAACCGCCGTCGACTTCACACAGTCCAAGTATACGGACGCTGGTCGTGACCAGTCACTGGCGCAGCGTCATGGCCATAGTGGTGACCCTCTAGTTCAAGTTTCGCTATGTGAACGTCAATGACCGCGAGTGAAGGCCGAGATAGATCTGAGACCCTTGAACTCGCTACTGCGCTAGTCAATCTCAACGTGCCGTGCGTGATGCAAAGACCGCTCGACTGCGAGCGATGAGCTGGCTGCGAAAGCGGATGAGGCATCCAGTCCGACGGGCTCCTCATCGCCCGTCAACGAATGAAGGGGTCTGTAGCTTGGGCGCAGACGGCGCGCGTGCTATCGGGGTTCGATGCAGCTTGAATTCCTGCCCTCACCACTTTGTCGTTCAAAGCGTCAATTTGAATTCTTTAAATCAAATTGAAATAATTTTGAAGCGCACCATATTAACTGAGAGAACGATGCGGCTGTAGCCAGTTCCGTCGAATTGGCCTGAGGCATTAAGCACGGGGAGTTGGCGATGATTGAATTCAAGACATCCGATAATGGCAAAGTCCGTTCCGAAGAAATCGGACGGCAGCTAAAAAAGCTGGACGCCGAAATGGCATCGCCCAATATCAAGGAAGCCAGACACGCCGAACTCAATATCATCTATCGGCAGCTGTCTGCTGAACGCGACGCTCTGGCACCGCGTGACTGACCCAGTGGATCGGGTGGGCTTACCCAAGCCTGCTCATCTTCCACAGGCGCTTGAGAACTCGAAATGTAGGGTGGACGGATTGTGTCCCAAATCCCAAGATATATCACAACGCCTCAACTCAAAGTCATAAGATCGGTACTTTCCGAAGGAGGGTATAGCGACGAAGTCTGGGCGTCATCTCCGCCTAACATCGAAGCGCAAGCGCTGATCAGGCTCGTCCAGGACGGAATGGGAGATCCAATCGATCTTGCCCGAGAGCTTGAGGCCCGTTTCGGCAGCAAAAGCAAGCCCTCCGCCGCCCTTCAACGCTCGCTCGATCAACTAGCGGACCACGGGTTACTCGTTGCACCAGGCGCTGCCAATGCGACAATCACCGGCGCAGATAAGTAAGTTAGTTGCTCGGACTTCAGCGGATGTTTGCCATGACCTTCCCGATAGCGCTGGCAAGTTGGTCTTGGCTGTACGGCTTTCCCAATCTGGCGACATCGAGACTGACGCCGGGTGGAAGGTCGGCGTATCCGGACGCGATGAGGATAGGTAGATTTGAGATTGTCTGTCGAGCCGCTGTAGCAAGCTCGCCTCCGTTCATCCCAGGCATTGAATAGTCTGTAATAAGCAGATCGAATGTCGCGTCATCTTGCAGCTGCTGGAGCGCCTCCTCTCCAGAATGGACTTCCACGACGTCGTGACCCAAATCGAGCAACATATCGGTTGAACTCATCGCGATGAGCGCGTCGTCATCGACAAAGAGAATTCGGATAGGTTTTTTCAGATCAGCCCTCGACGTGGGCACCAAGTCCTCAGTGGCGGCAGCGGTTGGCAACACGTCAGAAACGGGTATCCAAAGCTCCGCGGTCGTGCCGATCCCGACGACGCTGTCCAGTTTCAATCGGCCTTTCAACTGGAGCGCCAAGCCGTGGATCATTGAAAGACCCAGTCCCGTTCCCTTGCCCAGCTCTTTCGTCGAGAAAAATGGTTCAGTTGCCTTTTCCAGTGTTGCTTTGTCCATCCCCGAGCCATTGTCGGCGACCGAAAGGACAACGTAGCTTCCGGGGCTTAGGCCGTTAGCACTGCTGGCGACTTCGGCAGTCTTAAGTTCGACCCGAATGGTTCCGCCTTCCGACATTGCATCCCGCGCATTTACCGCAAGGTTCAGAAGAGCGAGTTCAACTTGGTTAGCATCTGCCCAAACCGGCGGTAGATGCTCCGGCACTGATGTGATTACGGTCACCGTCGATCCCACCGACCGCTTGAGCATATCCTCGATACCCGCGACAAGCTGTCCGAGATCGACGGCCCCGACCTTGAGGTCCTGCCGCCTGGAAAACGCCAGAAGCCGCTGGGTGAGAGATGCACCGCGCTTCGCGCCTTGCATTGCACCGTCGACAAGGCGCGTAGCCTTCTCGTCATCCGCAAAACGCTTGCGCAACAGTTCGAGATTGCCGAGGACTGCCATCAGTAGGTTGTTGAAATCATGGGCGACGCCGCCTGTCAGTTGCCCAATTGCCTCCATTTTTTGGCTTTGCCTAAGTTGCTCCTCAGCCCGCTCGCGTTGACTGACTTCGTCGAGCACGATTGCGTGCGCCTGCTCCAACGCCCGGGTTCTCTCCTCCACACGCTGCTCGAGCAGCTCATTTAATTGTCGCTGCTGCTGCTCCGCTTCCAACCGAGCGGTAATATCAGCCGAAACCCCGACGATCTTAGTCGCCCTCCCGGCTTTGTCTCTGTAGCGCTGAGCCCGCATCTCGATCCAATGAACGGTGCGGTCGCTCCAGATTACACGGTAATCGATTGCAAGGTCAGCTCCTGTCTCCCTCGTTTCGTTGAGTGCCAAGGTCAATCTTGTTAGGTCTTCCGGGTGAACGGCGCCCACCATCTCGTCAAACAGCAAAATGTCGGCATTACCCCGACCAAAAATCGCACGGCAGGCGGCAGACGTCGTAAGAATGTCGGTGTCTAGGTCAAGCTCCCATGCTCCAAGCCTGCCCGCCTCCAATGCTGTTTGAAGACGCCGCTCTCCTTCATCAAGCTCGATAATCCGCTGGCGTGCTTCATATTGCCGACGTCGCCCTCGCAGTGCAGACCTGACCACACTAACGAACGTGGTCGCGTGGAAGGGCCGTTCGACGAAGCTGACATTGCCCAGTATCTCCGACAGCCGCGCCGCCTGGGGATTTCGCTCGGGACCAGCCCCGCGGGCGGTCAATACGACGAACGGTAGGTCGGACCAGCTTGGCTGACGTTCTACCCACTCGGAGATGGGGCGTAGATCAGCCGAACGCAGTGTCTCCTCGGTGATCACGACGAAGGCAATGTCTTCCCCGAGCTTGGCGACGAAATCGACGAGATCGGGCACGATTTCCGCGCGGATACCCGCTTCCGCAAGTAGCCCGGCCGCGATCTGCGCATCACGCCCCAGCGGTGCGTAAATGAGGCCGGCAGCGTTTGTGTTATGAATTGTCGTCGTCCTCCCTAACACGCGGTAGAAGCGGACCTTTCTCTCCAACAAACGTTGGAACTCCCCGTAGCACACCTTGAAAACCGCTAAGGGCCTCGCCGAGTTTCAACCCTTCTTCGGTGATCCCAAACTCCCTGATCGTGTCCTCGTGCCTGCCGGTTCGCTTTTTGATGATGGATACCGCTCGACGCACTTTCCCCAAAGCCTCAAAATAGCGAAGCAGAACGACAGTGTCAGCCAAATACGTGACATCGACAGGAGACTTCATGTCTCCAACCAACCCATGTTGCGCAACGGTCAAGAACGTGTTTGCACCCTGCCGATTAAGGTACTGCAGCAGTTCATGCATATGAAGAATTAACGCGTTTTCCTCCGGCATGGAAGCCTGGTATCCATTGACGCTGTCGATGACGACGGTCTTGGCGTCGTAGCTTGCCACGCGGTCGCGTACGCGTTGCGCGAACTCGCCCGGGGATAGTTCGGCCGCATCGAGTTGCTCAATGTGAATGGAACCTTCATCGCGTAATTTCTCCAGGTCGAAACCCAAAGCCTTGGTTCTTGTGAACAGCAAGCCCATCTCTTCATCGAAGAGGAATAGTGCAGCCTTTTCACCCCGTGCGACGGTTGCCAGAACGAATTGAAGCGCGAACAAGCTCTTGCCCGTTCCCGCTGGTCCAATAAGCAACGTGCTCGAACCCCGTTCGACACCTCCCCCCAGAAGATCGTCGAACTCACTGATACCGCTGGAAAGAGTGACTCTTTCGAACCCGGTTCGGTGTTCGCTTGCCCGCAAACGCGGGAAGACCGCAACACCACCCGTCCTGATGATGAAATCATGGTACCCGCCGCGATAAGATTGGCCACGGTACTTGATTACACGTAACCTGCGACGCTCGGCGCCATACTCGGGAACGAGTTGTTCAAGATGGATCACACCGTGCACGACACTGTGTACAGTCTTGTCCAGCGTGTCGGCTGTCATGTCGTCCAAGAGCAAGACCGTAGCATCGGACCTAGAAAAGAAGTGCTTCAATGCCAATATCTGGCGGCGATACCTGAGGGAACTCTGCGCTAGCAATCGGATTTCGGAGAGACTGTCGATCACCACCCGCTGCGGCTTTACCCGCTCGAACTCCTGGAAGATCAGCTTCGTCGTCTCGCCGAGCTCAAGATCAGACGAGTACAGCAGGCTCTGCTGCTGATCGGGGTCGAGCAGACTTTCGGGTGGGACCAACTCGAATATTTTCAAAACGTCAGGCAATTCGATCCCATGGGAAGCGGCTCCGTCGCGGAGTTCTTCTTCGGTCTCAGACAAGCTGATATAAAGGCATCTCTCTCCACGGGCAGCTCCCTCAGATAGAAACTGTAGGGCAATGGTGGTCTTTCCGGCTCCAGGTGAGCCCTCAACTAGAAAAACATGTCGTCGAGAAAGACCACCAGATAGAATATCGTCCAGACCTTCAACGCCCGTTTTTGCTTTATTGGCGGTCAATTCGTTCATAACTCCTCCGAAACACGTACACACTTAGAGCGATTTGCTCTCCTAACAAGGATCGCGCCGCACATCTGTCCACGTCTATACATCGAGGTATATGTTCGCCCGAGGTGGCATGCGACAAAGCTGAACGTAATTGGGAGAGGCGCCACTATCGATCGAAGGCGGAGGAAAGCACGGTAGTCGCGTGTTCACGATGCAGAGCATCTTCCCAACGACGGGCCCGCAACGTATCAACATAGCTCGGGGTGGATCGGAGCCCGCCGCATCGTTTTCCGCAGTTGCCCGTTTGATCACGGGCCTGCATACGCCCGATGAGTTCGCGGGGCTTGTGCGATCCTCGCTTGAGTTGATGCCTGGCGCGGTAACGCGTTCAGCCAAGCCCCTGCCGAGGCCCGTGTGGCTTTAGCTGCGCGTTGGATAACATTCTGTTCACGAATTTTCGCTAACTTTAAAGCGTCACGGGGATGAGATACCGAGATGGAGATTAGAGAGGCTGTGTTTGTCGATAGTCGCAGCCCCTCGCCTTCAGCCAAAGGCACAGCTCCGACCGCCTTACCAATATCCATCCGAAGCGCCAATTTTGATGTGGTCGCTACTTTTTTTCAGCGCGTTGATCGACCGATGCCCAAGTAAAAATTCTAAGCGCTGGCAATCCTGTCCTTGAGGGCCGTTTTATTGCGCGCCAGACGGGGAAGTCGAATTCGCTGAGCGTGCGGGGTGGAGTTCGTCAGAACGTCACCAACAGCCGCGCATTCACAGCCTGATCGACGACGTCCCGGGACAAAGCTGCATTGTAGGACAGCCCAAGCCTCATATTGTCCGAAACAAGGGCATCAAATCCGAGCTCGACGAGCGCAGCATTCCTGGTCGCCGCGAGCCCGCTCACACCGAAGGGCGAACCGCCGGAAAAGGCGACGACCTCGACCGGCGCGAGATCGCCGAACGCATAGCGCCAACCGATCATTCCCCTCGCTTCCACCGTCACATTCTCAAGGGAAAAGGCCGAGGTTGTTCGCAGCCCCAAGGTGGTGAGCCCGACATTGTCGTTGCCATCGCCAACCTGGAGCGCCGCATCCCCACCGCTCTCGGTGAAGCCGTTGGAGCGCACATTGACGTAGGCGGCGCCGGCGAAAGGTTCGAGTGTTGCCTGACCAAGCTCAATCTCGTATCCGGCCTCGCCGAACAGCTGAGCGGTTGCAGCATTGTAATTGCCTGAGAGCCTTTCGTTGAAGCCGGGAAAGACAACGTTGCGTGTCGTATCGACGTCGTGCCAGGCGTAGGCAAGGCCGCCTCTCACCCTGACCCTGCCGAGGTCCGCCCCCGCGTAGGCTGCGATATACCAATCGTCACTGTTAGCGCGGGCACCGCGACCATCATCGTCGAAAGCCGATCTACTGTAGCCGCCGGAGAGGCCGATCCTGACGGTGTCGCTCATCTGACCATCGCCGCCGAGGAAGAAACCTCCAATGGAGCGGTCGAGACCGGAGGCCTCCGAGGTTAAGTCACGGTTGGCCCAAGAGCCAACGCCTTGAACCCAGAAGCCGCTCGCAGATCCTTCGCTCTGCACCGTCTGTGCGGTTGCATACAGACGATCGTTGACGGTGTCCCTGATGAAGCGGCTGTCGTCAATCATCGATGAGCGGATGGATGCGTAACTCTGACCCGAGAGCTGATCGAGGGCAGCGTCGATGGCAGTCGTAGAGACTTGCCCCACGATCGCATCGAAAACCTCATTGCCCGAGCCTAATGACTGCACGCCGGTTCCAGTGCCAATGCGTGCGAAGGTTCGCGCTGCAATGGCGGATGTGATGGGCTGGCCGTTATAGGTAACGTCGAGATAGCCGCTGGAGGCATCGTAGGCGAAGGCGAGGTCGGCAAGCGGGAGCTGCTGTGGCGTATTGGCGAAGAAGCCGCTGATGCCGCCGGTCGCCGTGATCAGCGTGTAGCGTTCCGGACGAAAGAAGGACCCGACGAGGTCGAGGGAGGAGCCGCCGATAGTGGCCACGCCAGTGACGTCAAGAAGATCGCTCGTGCCGATAGGGCCGATAAAGCCGATGTCCGCGCGGTAGGTCGAGCCAGGCGCCAGCAGCAGATTGCCTGCGATAGACAGAAGGCCGATATCGTGGCCGGTGCTACCAGGCGAGATAAAGCCGCCTGAGTTTACAGTCGTCGACGGCAAGGTGCTGTCATAGCCGGCGATCGTGCCGCTGGAATTCACCGTGAGCGAGCTCGAGCTCGACAGGTCCATGCCATTGATGGCCAAGGTGCCGCCATTGATGATGGTCGAGCCGGTGTAAGATGCCGTTCCCGAAAAAACCTGCGTGCCGGCGCCCGTCTTGACGATCCCGAGCGGACCCGCAGAGAAGCCGCCAAGAAACGCGACCTGCCGCCACGCTGCCGTATCGATGGTCAGTGTCGCTGCACCGCCCGAAGTGCCCACGCTTCCGGCACCCGAGAGCGAGCCGACTGTCGCTACATGTCCTAAGAGGTCCAGACTACCGTTGACGATAAAACCGCTCACTGGAGACAACACATTATCGGCGCCCGCCTGCAAGGTAGCGGCGGGGCTGATGGTCGTATCTCCTGCGTAGCTGTTGGCACCCCCAAGGGTCAGCAGGCCGCTTTGCAGGGCAAGCGCGCCGCCGCCCCTGATCGCGCCTGCAATGGTCGTGTTGCTTGCTGCGACACTCAGTTCGCCATCTGAAATCAGAATACCGCCAAGAAGCGTCGCGCCGGTGGAAAATCCGAGGAAAGTCGAGCCGCCCGTCTGCAACCCGTCCGCACGCGTGGTGCCATCACCGCTCAATCCGCCGTTGATCGCGCCACCATTGATGATCGAAAGGTCCCTGCCGATAATGCCGACACCGCCCGCGCCAGCCGCCCCTGCCGTGCCGAACGCACCACCAGATCCGCCGGCTCCGCCGGCACCACCTGTAACTGTCGCGCCTGCGCCGATTGTGATCGCGGTCGGAACGTTTGCGAGGAAACCGGGGCCACCCCCACCACCTGCGCCGCCAGTGGATCCCGGCGAACCACTCGCCGCTCCGCCCGCGCCCCCTGCACCACCCGAGACCGTGGCGCCTGGAGCAACATCATAAGGGACGCGCTCTTGTGCCTGCAAATAGGCAGGCGCCAGAAGGGCGGCGGTGCAAAGCAGGAGTGCTTGCGGATTTTGGAGGCCGCGGAGGGAGTGCGCCCCGACGATATACTCGCCGTAGCCAGTCTTGTGATGACGAAATAGGCGCCAACGATTGATAATGGACTTGTCCCCTCTGCCCCAGAATCACAACGTAAAAAAGTATTTGCGAATTGTCTAATGGATAGAGGCCAAAATCGCGGCCTGGAACTGCCAATCTATCCTGATGGTAAATTTCGATGGCTTGCGGGCGGGCCCGTCCCAGAGGATTTCATGCGGCCGGCGCCGCCTGACCAAAAAATTGCGCTTGGCACGAGATATGCATCGTCTTCTTCGGGTTTCCTTTGCTTGGAGGGAAGAATGACGGCTTTGGTCACTGACATCGTATGTGCAACCGGACAGCTTGAAACCGCCATCTTAAATGCGACGATTGCGTCGCCGGATACATGGATCGGTTCCAAATCCATGAAAACGAAAGCAAAACTGCTTCCGCAGGTACTTGTGAAGCAGTATCCCGAACTGTCCGAGATCGAATGCGAGCTGCGCGGACTGTTCGAGGCATGCTCAAAGGCCGTTGATCGGAATTCGATCAATCCCGTGGTTGCAAAAGCGGCAATCTCGCTTGCGCACGAATATCAGGCCATCATCGAGGGGCTGCGCCGCTAATTTAGAGGCGCGTCCAGATCAGCGAGCGGCAGATGACCTTCATCGTGCAGCCGCGCATCTTCACCGTGTCGCCGGATACGGTCAGCACGCCGTCAAACGTCTTCTTGCTGTCGGGCTCGATGATCGTGCCGGTGAAATTGCCGTTCTCGCCGGTAAACGAGCCGATCTTTTGGCCGGCATGATCGCCGGTCTTCATGGTGATGCAGTAGCCATTGCCGCATTCCGAAATCGTCGCCGTCGTTCCAACCTGCGTCTTCCAAACACCGACTACCGGCTCCTGGGCCGAGGCGATCGGCATCAACGCCAGCTGCGTCACGAGCGCCAGGGGCGCTGCGATTGAAAAGAGCGATTTCATGGGATGCTCCTATATCGTTCATGCCTGAGCGCGGGGTCGCGGGCGGCCGATCGCGCGAATTGCGCCCATCCGGGCGCTGCTCCGACCCTTCGTGGGAGCGTTGAGACCGATATAGGTCGAATAGCGGCGAACGCCAGAAAAAAAGCGGGAGTCCGGAGCCCGAATTCCCGCTTTCTCACATCATCTTAAAAGACGATCGATTATGCCTCGAGCCACTTCACCTGTTCTGGTGTCAGCTTGATATCGAGCGCCGAGAGGCTGTCTTCCAGCTCGGCGATCGTGCGTGGTCCGATCAAAGGAATGACCGGGAACGGCTGCGCGATGACATAGGCGAGCGCGATGTGGATGGGGCTGCGGCCAAGCTTGGCCGCGAGCTCGATTGCACGGTCGCGGCGCACGAAGTTGCGGTCGGAATACCAGCAACGAACGATTTCCTCGTCGTCCTGCTTGTCGCGACCGGCACGGTCGGTGAAGAAGCCACGGCCCTGGCTGGACCATGCAAAGTTCGGCACCTGCCGCTCGTTGAGCCATGTTTTCCACTCGTCGGTCGACGACGTCACGCATCCAGCCCAGATCGGGTCGAGCATTTCGGCGAGCGAGTAGTTATTCGACAGCGCTGCCGGCGCCAGTTTGCCGTTTTTAGCGGCGTAGGCCGCCGCCTCATCCATGCGTTCGCGGGTCCAGTTGGAACCGCCGAAAATGCCGCGGATGCGGCCACGCTTGACCTCGGCGTCCATGGCATCGACAAACTCGCCGACCGGAACGTCGGTGTTGTCGCGGTGCATGAAGTAGATGTCGACGTAGTCTGTCTTCAAACGGTTAAGCGACTGGTCGAGCTGCTTGGCGATGACATCGGGATAGACGAGTGGCGAATGCGCGCCCTTGCCGATCAGCACGATCTCCTCGCGATTGACATTGCGGCTGGTGTGCCAGTCGCCGAAAATGCTCTCGGTCTTGCCGCCGCCATAGACGAAGGCGGTGTCGAAGACGTTGCCGCCGGCTTCATAGAAGGCATCGAGCGTAAGCGAGGCGGCGGCGAAGTTCGGGAAGAACTCAAAACCGAGGGTAACGACTGAGGCGGGCTTGGAGATGCCGGGGATGGCGCGCTTGGGAATGCTGTTACCGAGCGCGACCTTGTCGCCGGCAAGATTGTTCACCCGCTTTGCCGCCTTCTCGACGCTGTATTCCAGGCCGATCGACGCGCGCCACTGGTCGAGCACGCGCAGATTGCCGACGGAATCGGCCCAGCCCATGCCCGGAGAGGAGAACTCCTGCTGGCCGGCGCGGATGGCATCGCCTGCCGCATCGACTTCGAACGAATAGAGCCAGCGGTCTTCCTTGACCTCGATCGTCTGCTGCTCGTTGCCCTTGAAGAGCTCGATCTTGCCGACGCCGCCCTTGTGGCCCGAAGCGAACCAGAAGTCCTTGACCTCGATGCGGCCTTCCGAGCCGATGATGCGCAGCGTGTTGTCCTGGTTTGCCATGATCGAGCACGAGACGTCGGCGATGACGCCGCCGGGGAATTGCAACACGGCGGACGCCCACTCGTCGACGCCAGACTGGCCGAGATGGCCGACACCCGCGACCTTCTCCGGCTCCAAGAACGGCTTGCCTTCGGCCGCCCCCGCGATCAGCCGCGCCATGGAGACCGGATAGCCACCGACATCCAGAATGCCGCCGCCGGCCGTCTCGTATGCAAACAGGCGGTGTTCGGGGCGGAACGTACCCATGTTGAAGCCGAAGCTGGTGCGGATAATGCGCAGCGCACCGATGGCGCCGGATTTCACCAGTTCTACGATCTTGGCCGTCTGCGGATGGACGCGGTACATGAAGGCCTCGCCCGCGAAAACGCCAGCCTTCTTGGCTTCATGATAGATGGCATCGGCATCGTAGGCGGTAAGCGCGATTGGCTTTTCGACGAGCACATGCTTGCCTGCCCGGATCGCCTTGATCGCCCATTCAGCATGGCCGGTGTGCGGCACGGCGATGTAGACCGCATCGATCTCGCTGTCGCCGAGCAGGGCGTCATAACCCTTGACGATGCGGGCGCCGGGGAAGTTTTCGGCAAGACCTGGCTTTTCGGGGTTGCGGGTGGCAATAGCGACGAGCTTGCCGGTGCGCGAATGCGCGATGCCATCTGCGAAGGTACGCGCAATGGTGCCCGGGCCGATGATACCCCAGCGGATCGGTTGATCTGAGCTCATGGGAAAGTCCTCTTCTTTCATGTCAGTCAGTTGCAAGTCTTGGGATGGAATTGTCTTAGCGCAGGCGTTTTCCCGCGCTGTCGAACAGGAAGACGCGTTTTGCGGAGAGCCCCACGGTCAGCGTGTCTCGCTCGGCGGCTGTGCGTGATTCCGGGCGCTCGATGATCATCTGCTCGCCGCCTTTCGTGGTGGCGTAGATGTAGCTGGTATTGCCGAGGTGCTCGGCGACATCGATGGAGACGGTCAGATCCGTGTCGCCCTGCCCGGCATCGCTGAAATGCTCCGGCCGGATGCCAATAGTGACGTCAGCGCCCTTCTCGACCGCCGAAGTGACCGGCAGCGTCAGGCGAACGTTCGGCTCGCCGGCGATGGCGACGGTGGCCGTTCCGCCCCCCGCCTCGATCACTTTGGACTTCAGGAAGTTCATCTTCGGCGATCCGACGAAGCCGGCGACGAACTGGTTGGCGGGATCGTCGTAGAGATCGAGCGGCGCACCCACCTGTTCGATGTTGCCGGACCGGAGCACAACGATCTTGTCGGCGAGCGTCATCGCTTCTGTCTGATCGTGAGTGACATAGATCATCGTGGTGCCGAGCTGCTTGTGCAGTCGCGAAATCTCCACTCGCATCTGCACGCGCAGCTCAGCATCGAGGTTGGACAGCGGCTCGTCGAACAGGAAGACCTCAGGTTCGCGCACGATGGCGCGGCCGATCGCGACGCGCTGGCGCTGGCCACCTGAGAGCTGTTTTGGGCGCCGCTGCATCAGCTCGTTGATCTGCAGGATGTTGGCTGCATGCTTCACGCGCTTTTCGGTATCCGCCTTGGGATTGCCGTTCATGCGCAGGCCAAAGCTCAAATTCTCCTCGACCGTCATGTGCGGATAGAGCGCATAGGACTGGAAGACCATGGCGATGCCGCGGTCAGCTGGCTCGACATCGTTGACAACCTTGCCGCCGATGTTGATCTCGCCGCCGGAGATATCCTCCAGCCCGGCGATCATGCGCAACAGCGTGGACTTGCCGCAGCCCGACGGGCCGACGAAGACGACGAACTCGCCATCCTTCACGTCGAGATCGGCGCCATGGATGATCTCGAGCGCGCCGAAGCGCTTGACCACATTTTTCAAAGAAAGTTCAGACATCAGGCGTTCCCCGACTATTTGACTGCGCCGGCCGAAATGCCGGCGATGAAGTGACGTTGCAGGAACACGAAGACCACGAGGATCGGCGCGGTGAGCAGCATGGCACCGGCCATGATGCCGCCCCATGAAACCTTGGTGAGACCGATCAGCGATCCGAGCGCCACCGGCGCGGTCATCATTCCAGGCTTGGAATTGATGAGCAGCGGCCAGAGGTAGTTGTTCCACGACGCGAGGAAGAGGATGATGGCGAGAGCCGCCATCGTCGGGCGTGCTAGCGGCAAAGCGATCCGCAGGAAGATCTGCCGCTCCTTGACCCCTTCGACACGCGCGGCATCGAAGAGTTCGGCCGGCATCATCGAGAAGGCCTGGCGCATGAACAGCACGCCAAGCGAGTTGAACAGCGGCGGGACAATCAATGCCACCCAGGTGTTGGCGAGCTTGAACTCGCGCGCCACCATGATGAACTGCGGGATGACCACGACGGCGAAGGGCAACGTGATGGTGCCGAGAATGATGGCGACGACCATGGACTTTCCGACGAAGCGATAGCGCGCAAGCGCCCAGCCGGCCATTGACGTCAAGAGCACCGACAGGAAGGTATAGACCGAGGCGACCACCACCGAGATGAACATGGCACGGACGAAATCGGTATCAGCCTGCAGGTTCTTGAAGTTCTCGACGAAGTTCGTCGACGGCCAAAGCACGATGTCAGGGCTGAAGATGCCGTAATCCGGCATGGTCGAGAAGACGAACATCATCCAGATCGGAAACAGCCAGACAATGGCAAGCGGCGTCAGCACGACATGCAGCAGCACGGTCTGCAGCATCTTGGATTGGGACTTGGACTTCATTTCTGTTCCCTCCCGACCCACAGATTGAGCAGCGAGATGGTGATGGCGAGGATGGCCATGGTGTAGGCGATCGCCGACGCGTAGCCGAAGTTCAGCGACAGGAAGCCTTGGCGATAGAGCAGCAGGCCAAGCGTCTCGGTGCCGCCGCCAGGACCACCGCGATTGGTGATCAGGAAGGGTTCGGCGAAGAGCTGCATAGTTCCGATAACCGACAGGATGACGCAGAACAGGATTATCGGCTTCAGGAGCGGCAGAGTGATATGAATGAACTGCTTGGTCTTCGACACCTTGTCGAGGGTTGCCGCCTCGTAGACATCGTCAGGGATCGATTGCAGACCGGCGAGCAGGATGATGGCGTTGTAGCCCGCCCAACGCCAGGTAACAGCAATGATGACGAGTGCCATCGCGGCATTGGCGTTGTCGAACCAGGAAACGGGAGACAGGCCGACCGAGGTGATTAGCTTGTTGACGATGCCGAAATCGATGCTGAACATCAGCCGGAACACGGCGGCATAGGCCACCTCACCGACGACGACGGGCGCGAAGAAGGCAAAGCGATAGAGCGGGCGCGCCTTCAGAAGCGGCGAGTTCAACAGGACGGCCATCAGTGTCGCAAGCGCGATCATGACGGGCACTTGGATCACCAGGATGATGAGCGTGTTGTAGAGCGCATTGTAGAAAGCGGGATCGCCGATCAGGCGTCCCCAATTGACGGAAGCGCTAAATTTCCAGGGATTTACGCGCGTATTCTGAAACGAGATCAGAAACGAGCTGATGATGGGCCATAGCCAGAAAGTGGCGAAGACGAGCAGATAGGGCGCAAGAAAAAAGTATGCGCTCCGATTGCGGATCGGCATTTCATTCTCCTCAAAGTCGAAGCGAGAGATGGAAGCCGGGCACCCAAAGGATGCCCGGCATCGTCACTCATTCCGCAATGGGAAGACCGGTGGCGGTCTCGATCTGCTTGGCGGCATCATCGAGTGCCGCCTTGGCATCGGGATAGCCGCCGGCGAAATACTTGGTCTGCGTTGCCTTGTAGATCGCGTCAGCGTCCGTCTGGAACTGCGTGCCGCGGCTCGGCTTGATCTTCGGCAGGGTCGAGAGAATATCGGCCCAGACCTTCTGGCCGCCCCAATAGGGCTGCGCCTCGTTGACGAACGGATCCTGCACCGCCGTAAGCAGCGAGGGAACAAGACCGAAGGACTTCAGCATCGCGACCTGGCCTTCATTGGTGCCGAGCGCGTAATCGACATAGGTCCAGGCGGCTTCCTTGTTGGCCGAGTTGGCGGCAATCGCCAGCGACGAACCGCCGAGGTTGGCAGCATGCGGCCCATCCGGCGTCAGGCTCGGCATCATGTAGACGCCCCACTTGCCCGACAGATCGGGCGAACCCGAGCGCACGGTGCCTTCGTACCAGCCGCCATACATCTGGCTGGCAGCCTTGCCGGCGGTGTTGGCCTGGATTTTTTCGTCCCAGATTGCAGCTGTCAGCGTACCGGCGTCCTTCATCTCCTTGACCTTCTCAAGGGTGGCGACGCAGGCGGGCTGGTTGATGGTGATGTTCTGGCCATCGGTCGAGAAGTAGCCGCAGCCCTGCTCGTTGGAGATCATGCGGAACCATTCGCTGTCGCCGTTGAAGTCGGCCTGGGCCATGACGACGCCTGGATTGGCGGCCGAGATCTTTTTCCCGGCGGCGATGAAATCGTCCCAGGTCTTGATCGATGCAGGATCGACGCCGGCCTTCTCATAGAAGTCACGACGATAGAAGACCGCGACCGGACCGGAATCCCAGGGCATTGCATAGGCGACATCGCCCACTTCAAGCTCGGTGCGCTTGAATTCAGGGAATTTCGCTTGAATTTCAGCCGTATAGCCGAGGTCCTTCAAGTTGGCGAAGCAATCCGGGAAGCGATTCCAGAAGATTTCTGCTTCGAAGTTTTCGACCGTGACGATATCAGGAAGACCCTCGCCGCCAGCAGCGCAGGCCGCCAGCATCTTATCGAAAACCTGTTGGTTTCCAAGATCTTCCACGGTCACCTTGATATCTGGGTGGAGCTTGTTGAAGCCCTCGAGCGTGGACTTCAGCGCCGATGCGGCGACGTTCCAGCTCCAGATGGTGAGATTGGCCGACTGCGCGAATGCGGAGCCGGATGCAAGAAGTGCAACAGCAGCGGTTGCACCGATAAGTTTGAAGCGCATTGAAAATCCTCCCTTTTCAATTGCCGTCCCTTAGCGAACGTGACTACACTAACCGCAAGGGAGCCGCTGTCTCCTAAAAAGGGAATATGGATTTGGCGGAAAGTAAGATTGAACAGAGGGCTGTCTATCAGCCGGGAGCGAGCAGCATCGAGGGATTGCCCACGGCACTCCAGATGTTTCACAACCATCCGCCGCCGATGCTCATGCCCCATTGGCATGTGCAGGTGGAGCTGAACTACATCATGCG
The DNA here is from genome assembly GCF_002338015.1 of Rhizobium sp. UBA1881. Classification (NCBI taxonomy): domain Bacteria; kingdom Pseudomonadati; phylum Pseudomonadota; class Alphaproteobacteria; order Hyphomicrobiales; family Rhizobiaceae; genus Rhizobium; species Rhizobium sp. UBA1881. The sequence goes on along the minus strand of NZ_DDHH01000086.1, from coordinate 4,923 downwards.
TGGTGAGGTGCACTACCGCATGAACGGCCACGACATCAGCATGAAGGCCGGTGACATGTGCCTGTTTTGGGGCGGGCAGCCGCACCAGATGGACGAGAGCAGTGATGATTCGATCTATGCCGGCGGGCATCTGCCGCTGGTCTATTTCTTTCGCATGCGGGTGCCGATCAACATTTCGAGCCGGTTGATGAAGGGCGAGATTCTCTTCACCTCCGCCACCGATGCCGCCGACATCGAGAACTTTCCGCGCTGGGTGGCCTATGCGAAATCCGGCGATGCCGCCAAAGCGCAACACGCTGTGGAGGAGATGCTTCTGCGCATCGAGCGCATCGTGCTCGAGCCCTATTCCATGCTTGCGCCCAACGGCTTGTCGGCGACGGATGATGTCGAGCAGGCCTATCCGCAATCGTCGCGCAGCGTCGCGCGCATGTGTGATTTCATCGCCTTGAACTTTCTGCACGAGATCGATTCGGTCGATATTGCGCGGGCGGCGGACCTGCATCAGAAATACGCCATGAACCTCTTCAAGAAGACGACGGGCATGACGCTCAGCAAATACGTCAACCTGCTCAGGCTGTCGCGCGCGCAGGCGATGCTGATGAACGAAGAGGCGAATGTGCTGCAGGTGGCAATGGATAGCGGCTTTGGCTCGATCAGCGCCTTCAACAAATCCTTCCGCCATATCGCAGGCATGTCGCCTTCCGATTTCCGTCGCGACTCGCGCTTCATCTCGCAATACGTTCCGGCCTGAGGAGGCAACGTCGTAAACGTTGCCGGAATCACCTCAGTCCGTTTCGCGCGCCGACAATCCGCCATGTTGCCGATGATACTTGGAGGTACCGATCGGCTAACCGCATGACAATACCGCAGCAAAACCAAGGAAAATGATCGTGGTCGAGAAAACACCCGCCTCATCCAGTGACACCGCAATCGACGAGAAGACCGGGGGCCCGCAGCTTCGCTCCAGGGCATGGTTCGACAATCTGGCCAATCCCGACATGACCGCGCTTTATCTCGAGCGCTACATGAACTTCGGCCTCAGCCAGGAAGAACTGCAGTCGGGCCGGCCAATCATCGGCATCGCGCAGACGGGCTCGGACCTATCGCCATGCAACCGCCACCATATCGAACTTGCCAAGCGCGTGCGCGAAGGTATCCGCGATGCGGGCGGGATCGCCATCGAGTTCCCGGTCCACCCGATCCAGGAAACCGGCAAGCGCCCGACCGCCGGCCTAGACCGCAATCTCTCCTATCTCGGCCTTGTCGAGGTGCTCTACGGCTATCCGCTCGATGGCGTTGTCCTGACGATCGGCTGCGACAAGACGACGCCGGCCTGTCTCATGGCCGCGGCAACCGTGAACATCCCTGCGATCGCGTTGTCCGTCGGCCCCATGTTGAATGGCTGGTTCCGCGGCGAGCGCACGGGCTCGGGCACGATCGTCTGGAAGGCGCGCGAGATGATGGCGCGCGGCGAAATCGACTACCAGGGCTTCGTCAAGCTCGTCGCCTCCTCCGCGCCCTCGACCGGCTATTGCAACACGATGGGCACGGCGACCACGATGAACTCGCTTGCCGAAGCGCTTGGCATGCAGCTGCCGGGTGCTGCCGCCATCCCCGCGCCCTACCGCGATCGCCAGGAGATCTCCTACGAGACCGGCCTGCGCATCGTCGAGATGGTACGCGAGGATTTGAAGCCATCCGACATCCTAACCAGGCAAGCCTTCATCAACGCGATCAAGGTCAACTCCGCGATCGGCGGCTCGACCAACGCGCCGATCCACCTGAACGCCCTTGCCCGTCATGTCGGCGTCGAACTCTCGGTCGACGACTGGCAGACCCATGGCGAGGAAATCCCGCTGCTCGTCAACCTCCAGCCGGCCGGCGAATATCTCGGCGAGGATTACTACCACGCCGGCGGCGTCCCCGCCGTCATGGGCGAGTTGATCAAGCACGGCCACCTCGATACCAACGCGATGACGGTCAACGGCAAGACGGTCGGCGAGAACTACACGGCCTCGATGATCGAAGACGAAAAGGTCATCCGGCCATTCGACCGGCCGCTCAAGGAGCGCGCCGGCTTCCGCGTGCTGAAGGGTAACCTCTTCTCCTCTGCGATCATGAAGACCAGTGTCATCTCGCCGGAGTTCCGCGACCGTTATCTCTCCAATCCCAATGACCCGGAAGCATTCACCGGCCGCGCCGTCGTGTTCGACGGGCCGGAGGATTATCACCACCGCATCGACGATCCGTCGCTTGCCATCGACGCCGCGACCATTCTCTTCATGCGCGGCGCCGGCCCGATCGGCTATCCTGGTGCTGCCGAAGTGGTGAACATGCGCGCGCCGGATTACCTGTTGAAACAGGGCATCTCGTCGCTCCCCTGCGTCGGCGATGGCCGCCAGTCGGGCACATCAGGCTCACCCTCGATCCTCAATGCCTCGCCGGAGGCGGCCGCAGGTGGCGGGCTTGCGATCCTGCAGACGGGCGATCAGGTGCGTATCGACCTGAAAAAGGGAACCGCCAACATCCTGATCAGCGACGAGGAAATCGCCAAGCGGCGCGCGGAACTGGTGGCGGCCGGCGGCTATGTCTATCCGGAAAGCCAGACGCCGTGGCAGGAAATTCAGCGCTCCTATGTCGGGCAGATGGAAACAGGCGCGGTGCTGGAGCCGGCGGTGAAGTATCAGCGGATCGCCCAGACAAAGGGCATCCCTCGCGATAACCACTAATCTGATCGTCTTGTCCCGTCGTGGGCCGATGCCTTGGTGGGCACCGGCCCATGCGCGCCATCAAACGATCGTTCTCCGTGCAATCCGGCCTTGCCCGGCGGTCACGAATGTGATCGATTTTGCTGCCGCTGGGTTGGAGGGCGGCGCATCCCTGGCTCATAGAGCGCGTCCATCGCTCGCGTGACGGAACAATATCATGTCTTACACCCTTCTCGACGCCGCCGCCTCGGGTGGTCTGTTTGTTGGCCGTGTCTGGAACCCTGACGTGGGAGGCCCGAGCCTCGTCACTGTCCGCGATCAACAGGTGATCGATATCACCTCGAAAACTGTCGCCACGATGAGCGCGCTCCTGGAGAGACCTGATCTTGTCGCCTTTGTCCGCTCGGCGAACGGCAAGTCACTTGGAACGCTCGAGGGGATCGCCGCAAACAGCTCTGGCAAACCGGATGAGACGCACCCCTATTTTCTCGCACCTGTCGACCTGCAGGCGATCAAGGCCTGCGGTGTCACCTTCGCGCAGTCAATGATCGAGCGGGTTATCGAGGAGAAGGCTGCGGGAAATCCTGATCGCGCAGCCGCTATCCGTGAACGTGTCAGCACGCTGATCGGCGGCAGCCTCAACAATTTGAAGGCCGGTTCTCCCGATGCTGCCAAGGTCAAGCAGGCGTTGATCGAGGAAGGCATGTGGTCGCAATATCTCGAGGTCGGCATTGGCCCGGATGCAGAAGTCTTCACCAAGGCGCCGGTGCTCTCCTCCGTCGGCTGGGGTGCCGATGTCGGACTGCATCCGGTCTCGACCTGGAACAATCCGGAGCCGGAAATCGTGCTCGCGGTCAATAGCCGCGGCGAGATCCGGGGCGCGGCGCTCGGCAACGACGTCAACCTGCGCGATGTCGAAGGGCGATCGGCGCTGCTGCTCGGCAAGGCGAAGGACAACAACGCCTCATGTGCGATCGGACCCTTCATTCGCCTGCTCGACGACAGCTTCGATCTTGATGCGGTGCGCAGCGCCGAGCTCGACCTGAAGGTGACCGGTGAAGATGGCTTTGTGCTTCACGGCACAAGTTCGATGTCGAAGATCAGCCGCGATCCGACCGATCTCGTCCGCCAGACCTGCGGCGCGCATCACCAGTATCCCGACGGGTTCATGCTGTTTCTCGGGACGCTGTTTGCGCCAACCAAGGACCGCGACACGCCGAACCAGGGCTTTACCCATAAGATCGGCGACGTCGTGGAGATTTCGTCGCCCGGCCTCGGCTCACTCGTCAATACGGTTCGCCGCTCGAATGACTGCCCGCCATGGACGTTTGGCATCGGCGCCTTGATGGCTAATCTGGCAAAACGCGGACTGCTCTAGCTGCCGACCACATGTAGGGACACTCGGACAAGCGGGCCTCGGTGGCGGCGTGCGACCGCCATCAAAAAACGTCCGGTATAACCCTTGAGCGCCTGTCTATTTCGGACCGCAACCATATATGCAACGAATAAGCGAAGCGAAGATATGAGAGCGCGATGAAACTGACTGCGGTTGCAATGATCGCCTTGATCGTCTTGGCAGGATGCACGACGGGCAAGGACTATTTCGCCCCGGGGCTGACGCCAATTCCCGGCAGCATCATCTATAGTGGCCAGCCGCGGACGAAGCTCACAAAGTCGCCCATTGGTTCTACCTTCCCGCACAGCTTTATCGACCAGTACGGCCAGGAGGTCGAGGAGACCTACATGATCCAGCCCGACCGAACGCTGAAGATTGTTCACCGGGTAATCCGGCCTATCCGCTTTGGCGGTAGAGATTGAAAGCAGCACACGTCCAGCGCGCATCTTCAGGCTTTTTTTGCACAGATCACCTTATCGTCATAATCCTGAGGTTGAAATTGAACGCTTGCTAAGACAAACTGTTGTTGCTGGATAGAGCCGGTTTGCCGGGGACTGTTTCGCTTTGGTTCCAGCGTAGGAAATACAGGATGAATGCAAAGACACCGAATGCAATCGATAGCTATGTGGGTTCTCAGGTCAGAATGCGCAGGCAGTTGCTGGGACTGAGCCAAGAACGGTTGGCCGAGCAGATCGGCGTGACGTTCCAGCAGGTGCAGAAGTATGAAAAGGGAATGAACCGGATCGGGGCGAGCCGCCTACAACGCATCGCCGAGGTTTTGAACACCACACCAAGTTTCTTCTTTCAACAGGACCCTTC
>NZ_DDHH01000056.1:0-35320 GCF_002338015.1 Rhizobium sp. UBA1881 | reverse complement strand
GCTCTTCCGATCTGAAGTAGGGATAATAGGTCGGGTAGCCCTCTTGCAGCCGCTCCGCCAGCGCGACCATGTCATAGGCCGTGGTCTTGCTCTTACCGTCGGGAAGCCCGGTGGAGTTGGCGAAGATCGAGTGCTGCATGCCGAGCGTCTTTGCGCGTCGCGTCATGCTCTCGGCGAAAGCCGGCTCGCCGCCGCTCATGCCCTCGGCAAGAATGATGCAGCTGTCATTGGCGCCCTGGATGGCGATCCCTCGCACGAGATCCTCGACCCGCACGTTGGACTTCAGCGCCGCGAACATGGTCGCGGTACGCGACGGCGCGCCGCCGGTGCGCCAGGCAAATTCGGAGACGGGATATTGGGTATCGAGCGTGATCTGCTTGCTCGTCAAGGCATCGAAGACGAGTTCGACGGTCATAAGCTTGGCAAGCGAGGCCGGCGAGAAGGTCTGGTGTTCGTTCTTGGCAAGCAGCACCGTGCCGGTCGACGCTTCGACCATATAGGCTTGCGCGGCCTTGGTGACGAACGACTGATTGGTGTCGGCGGGTGCCGCCGCGGCATCGGTCGCAACGACCTGGGCCAGCGGCAACAGGCAGACACAGAGACGAAGCATATGTTTCAGCATCGAAACCCTCATCGATCCGGCCCCGAGGGACCTCGGAAACATTACTTCAGCGCAGACTTCGCTGCCTTCTGACGCTTGAATGATGCCAAAATGCTGTCTTCGGTCAAGCCGTCATTGCGAACCATGACCGCGTCGAAGGCGAGATCGACCGTCACGGTCTTTACGCCCTCTTCCTGGTAGCCCATGGCCATCGATCCCTGCTGCCAGCCATAGGGGCGCTCATAAGGATAGGGACCGATCTCGGGCAGCACGACCATTTCGCCGAACGACGCCGGCGCGGCATTGTCGAAGGACGGTGCGCGCAGCGGCGTCGGGACCGGAGCGGCGTTATAAGGCGCGCTCGGGGTCGAGCCGGCGTAGGAGGTGATCGACTGCGGCACGGGAACGCGGTCCTCAGCCGGCGGCGTGAAGCCGCCGAAGCTCTGGATCTCGTCGCGCGTGATGCGTTTGCTGTTGGAGGCGACCATGACGCCGGTGGCGATCTGCCCCTCGCCCGGATAGACGCCGGGAATACGGCTGCCCTTCGGCACGTAGGAGGCCATCAGATACGGCATGTCGTGGCCATCCATGCGGGCCTTGCCGACATACTGCACGCGCACATTGCCGGTACCGCTGTGCTGGAGATCGAGCAGATCGGCGGTCTTGTTCGAGAGGTCGATGATGCGACCTTCATGATAAGGGCCGCGGTCGTTGACGCGCACGATGATGGACGAGCCGTTTTCGACGTTCGTCACGCGCGCATAGCTCGGCAGCGGGAATGTCGGATGCGCGGCGGAAATGTGCATCTGGTCGTAGACTTCGCCATTGGCGGTCAGGCGACCATGGAAGGCCGAGCCGTACCAGGAGGCGATGCCGACCTTGTTGTAGGAGAAATCTTCCTTCGGGAAATAGGTCTTACCTTTGACGACATAGGGATTGCCGACGATGTAGCGACCGCCGCCCTTCGGGATATTGTTGCCGGTGGCGACACGCGGGCTCGCCTTGACGCCGTATTCCGACTCGGCAAAATATTCCTTGCCGTGCGTGCGCTTGGCTGTCGTCGTGGGTGCCGTTCCGCAAGCGGTAACCGTCGCACAGATAAGCGACAAACCTACCCACCGCATTGGTGTCGCAAATGCCGCCGCCCCGAAGTCTCGTCTCATATGTCCCACGCCGCTCAAGACCGTTATGGCTCAAAGTCCGCCTATTCAGGCAAAACAAGCCGTACCGCCATCAACCTAACGAGACTTTAATCATGCGACCTTCGCGGCGAATTTGCGAAAGCTTTCGCCGAGATAGAGACAATTCTAATGAATATGGTTAATGGATCGCTAAATTAATGAAGCGATCCAGCACATCCATGGCCTCCCCGACAGCGATCAATGAGCTGTCAGAAGTGAAACGACACACCCAGGTTAACGGCGTTCGTGAAGATGTTGGTCTTCAGATTGTCGCCGCTGTCGATCGGCACGTTCACGCGGGAGTAATTTCCCTTGTACTCGACGAAGGTCGACCAGCGGTCGGTGATGCGAAAATCCACACCGGCCTGGGCCTGGAGCGTCACGCCGCCGAACTCGTAATCGAAGGTCGTACCCTGGGGGCGCGTGACTTCGACATGCGGGACGTTGATGCCGACGCCGGCGCCGATATACGGCGTCCAGCGCTGGCCTTCGATCGGGAAGCGATAGAGCGCGTTGGCCGTCAGAAGGTTCAGGCCATCGGTGAATTCGAAATGCGACCAGCCGGATGTCGCCAGCGTCTTCTCGTCGGCATAGACCTTGGCGTGGGTATAATCGAGGGAGAAGCCGAGGTTCGGATGATTGAAGTTCTCGAGCCACCAGGTGACGCGAGCACCATAATAGGGCGGCGAGCCGAAGGACTTGCCTTCCCAACCGGCATTGAAATGCGTGCCGTCGGAGACATCCACGCCGCTATGCGGTGCCGTCTGGTAGCCACCATAGGCGGAGAACTGCAAATCCTCGGCCTTTGCCGGAGCGTAGAGACAGGCTGCGGTAACGAGTGCGTATGTGGAGAGGCGGAATGCGCGGCGCATGAATGGTCCCCGGGTTGCGATGGTCGGGATATTCGCCGCCGTTTGTAACAGGGCTATTTCAGTAGCACCGCTCGTCTGATTCATTTGCCGCGTAGTGTCTGCAAGACAACAGTGCCTGAGTGGCTACGCTGCCGACGCCTCGTCTCAGGCTCGCGGATACCGGTCGAGGTAATGCGTCAGGATCTTGAGAAACACGTCGATGTCCTCGCTGGTCGTACGGTGATTGACGATCGCGCAGCGCACCACGAGTTCGCCCTGCAGCGTCGTCCAGGAGGGCACCGCCAATCCCTGCTCATGAAGATCAAGCACGAGATCGCGGATGAAGCCATCGTCGGCATCGCGAATGCCGAAGCAGACGATGTTGAGGCCAACCGGCGCCTTTATCTCGAAGCGAGGATCGCGCTTGAGGTTTGCGGCGAGATAGCGGGCGAGTTCGCAGGTGCGCGCGATGGCATTGCCCATCCGCTCCATTCCGAGCGTTTCGATCGTCATCCAGGTCTTCAGCGCTCGGAAGCCTCTCGAAAGATCGGGGCCCAGATCGCAAGGCCATGTCTCGCCAGCGGCAAGCCCCCTGCCCGACCGTTGCAAATATGCGGCCGGTTGGGCGAATGCGCGCTTGTGCGCATCACTGTCGCGAACCAACAGGAAGCCGGCGTCATAGGGCACGTGGCCCCATTTGTGGAAGTCGAGGGCGATCGAGGCAGACCGCTCGATGCCGGAGAAAAGCTGGCGCATTTCCGGCGACAGCATGGCCAGAGCGCCGATGGCCCCATCGACGTGGAACCAGATGTTTTCCGCTTCGGCGAGCTTCGATATATCCAGAAGAGGATCGATCGCACCTGTGTTCACCGTGCCTGCCGTGCCGACCACGAGAAACGGGAGCAAGCCCTCCGCACGGTCTTGCGCGATCGCTCCGGCCAGCGCCTCGACGCTCATGCGGCCGGCGTCGTCGACCGCGATAGATCTCAGGTTCGCGGAGCCTATCCCTGACAGCTCCATGGCCTGCGCGATGCAGACATGCGCTTGCGAGGATGTGTAGGCGACCAATTGTCGGTCGGCCTTGCGCAATCCGTCCCGTCGCACGGTTTCGCCCAAGGCCTCGGTGCGGGCGATGGTCAATGCCAGGAAATTGGCCATCGACGAACCGGTGACGAAAAGGCCGCTTGCCGATGAGGGATAGCCAAGCACTTGCGCCATCCATAGGGCGACCTGCTTTTCGACCTCGATACCCACATGATCGCGGCCACCGCAATTCATGTTCAAGCCGGCGGCGACCATCTCCGCCACCATGCCAACGGGTGTGCCAGCGCCATGGACCCAGCCCATGAACAGCGGATGCAGATTGCCGGTGGCGTGGGGAAAGACATGCGCGCGGATATCATCGAGCACATCGTCAAGCGCACGGGGATCATCCGGCAACGCGCGGGCGAACCTTGACCGCGTATCCGACGGCATCTGCTGCCAGACCGGCTTTTGTCTGACATTGGCAATATGATCGATGGTGTCGTCGAGCATGCGGTGGGCTGCTTCGCGAAACGCTTGCCAGTCCGTGGGGTCGAGGCTCGTCGACTTCTTCAGATCCGGACCTTCCGGCATGTCCGTTTTCGCAATCCGTGACATCAGAGCCCTCGATCAGCCCTGGAGACGGCGGCCCATTTATCGAACACGATGTCGAGATCGTCGGCGATCGGCCGCATTGCCTTCTCCATTGTGTCACCGCCGGCCAGTCTGTCGGACACCGCGTTGATATCGATCGCCGAGGCCGCGACCCTGAGGATCGTGCGGGCGCCCAGATTGACTGCCTGCCCGATATGGCAGACCGGTCCAATGTCGTTCTCGCGGAGCGCCAGATGGAGCCTTTGCGCCTGCGCAAGCGACGCGAAGCGATTGTCTTCGGCAGTGATGGTCAAGGGGAAGATGGCGCGATCAACGATATGATCGCCTTCGTCGTCCGGATGGATCAATAAGCCTTCCATATGCTCGGCGCGGGCGCGCACAAGGTCTGCGAAGGCCTGCTTGATGCGACGCTGGACGGCGGTGTCGATTGCGGCCAGGGGCTTCAGTTGCTCAAGCGCAGCTGTCCACCTGAGGCCCAGGCCGAGATTGAAGTGCGATCCGAATTGCTGATCATTGCCGCCGCGCAGACGCGCTGGCCAATCATGAAGGGCCGTGTAATCGGAAAGCCCCGACGCAAACGCGCGCTTCGTAGCGAGTTCCTCGACGAGCGCCGGCGGTATGGCGAGCGCACCCGCGAAGGGCGGTCCGGCTAGGAACTTCGAGCCGGTGACCGCGACGAGAAAGCCGTCGGCGATATCCCGGGCGAGCGCGGCGGCGCTGCAGCGAAACTGGCAGGCATCGACGAGAACGCGAACACGTCCGGGCGCGCGCGCAGAGATATACCGAGCAGCCTGTCGCGAGACGCCGGTCAGGCCCGTCTTGGAGGTATCCAGAACATGGACAAGGACATCCCTGTCGCGCTTCAGCGCGTCCTCGGCAAGCGATATGACATCGGCGTCGACATCATCGGGGTTTCGCGCCTGGCCCGTCGCGTTGCGGATCGCCACCGCCTGAACTTCGATGCGATCGGCGGTAATACCGGCGAGCATCTCGCCCGCTCTCACGGCGTGGCCCAGCGCCGTCACATCCGCGAAATGGCGGCCTGAGGCAGCGCGCGGTACGCCGCTGCCGGTTTCCTCAGGCGCGATCAGGATGTTGGTGATCGGGCGTGGCGACAGCGCAAGCATCAGGCCGAGCGCGAGAAGTTCCACGTCGGTTCCGGATGCGGCAAGCACAATGCCGCTCTCGTCGCATCCGATGTTGCGGCCGATACGGCCGCGCATCTCGGCGAACCATTCGTCGACGGCGATCGCAGCGGCGCCATCGACGCCGAACAGCCGCTTCAGCTGATGGCCGGCAGCGATGAAGCCCTGCGGCGAGACGTTGCTCGCAGTTGTGGACGCGAAGGAAATCTCGTCCTTGGCCGCAGTGGTGCGGGTTCCGTATCGATTACGGCCGCTTGCTGCATCAGGCCAGATACGGCTATCGCCGCCTCCCGCGAACAGAAGCGACAGCGTGTGGTCGATACTGGCCGCGTCCAGCTTGTGCCGGTAATCAGGAACGAGTTCGGCCATCGTCCTGATAGCGAACATGTCGTCTCCGGATCTGGTGGCCCTCGAAGCTGCGATCACAGCACTTCCACAAGCGACACGACGCCTGCCTGATTGGAGCCGTGTGCCTGTTGGCCTCGCAGAGGCTTACCGTCCCGCGTGCGGCTGGCCAGCGCATCTTCGAATGCGGCAAACAGGGTTGCCATCGACTGCTTCTTGTAGGGGAAGACGGTCGCGGAATCCATCGAATGGACGATCATCGCGACGTCTGCTTCAAACAGCAGCAGGCGACCGTCCGACAGCTCGGCGCAATCGATGGCGAAGTAGTCCAGGCCGAGGCGGCGATGGAGTGCTGCAAACGCATCGGCATGCCGTACGGCGAAATCGGTGTCGAAATCCGCCATCCAAGACGCTTCCTCAAGCCGCCGCTCCGCATGCTCCGCCATGCCGGCGTTGAGGTAGTGCACCATCCAGTGGTCGGAGATCGCCAGATGGCTCGCATAGGGCTTGCCATCGATGACCGCGATACGCTGCTTGCGAAACTTGCCGTCGTCGTCGCTGTAGTCGACGAAGGGAGCAATGTAGAACTCGGCTTCCGGGCGGCTGGTGAGATAGGCGGCAATCGCATCGGTCGAGCCGATCTTTTCCATTCCATGCCCGGCGTGGGTGCCGATCGGGCGAAGGATGATCGGGAAGGATGTCAATCCGTCCATCGCCGCGATCGGGAGCAGGCCCGCTGCCAGATCGACGAGTGTCTGGCGAGCGATCCGCGTTGTCACCGGAGCGAGAATGGTGGGCTCGTTGCGGAAGGCACTAGCCACGCCCTCGCGTGACAGATCGATGACCCGGCGCGGCGCATTGTTCACGATCGGGCCGGTCCAGCTTGTCAGCAGATGCTCGAGGTTTTCCAGCACGGCCAGATTTTCGGGCGACTCGCCGACGGCGACGAAGGCCACGTCATGCTCGGGCACATCGTCCAGGTGCGGCGTCAGCTCATCGACGTAGTGGAGAAAGATATTCGCATCTGAGCTCTCAAGCAGGAATTCGATCGGCGTATTGGCCATGAAATCGCCGCGGGTGGCGATCACGAGGACGCGAAGGCCCGACCCGCTGCCGTTGCGAATATGGTATTTGCGGCTCATCTCCAGCGCGCCCTTCTGGGTGATGGCGGCTTCTTGGCTCTTGCCGAGGGTTTGCAGGATGATCGCGAGGTCCATGAAGGCGCCCGCATCGGAGACGTCGGCGGATACCCGCGCCATCAGCGCATCCCAATAGGGCGAAATGTCCTTGCCCTCATAGACCGTGCGAACGATCGCCGCCTTGCCCGCTATCGCGTGCAGGTCTTCAAATTCGTGCATCTGGGCGGCGGCAGTTTTCACGGGCATCAACTCCATTGAACCGGCCTGATCGACTGCGGCGTGACTCGCCGCGCTATCACCGGTTTGCAAATATTCGAGCTCACTTGTGTGCCCGGTTGCTTGCGTGGGCCTTGCTGTTTTGAGCGGACCACGTCTCGGCGCCATACGCCACGACCACCGGTCGCTTGTGGGCGCACACGTGCCGACGCCATCACGATTGTCTTGGAAATTCAGGCTGATGTCAGGGTTGTGCAGCACTTACGGGCCGGCGGCGGGACGAGGTTGGCCAGGCCGCCGCGATGTGCAAGCAACCTCGAGAAGTATCGGCATGACAGAGAAAAGCGACGTGCGTAAATCCCTGCCGGCGCGTCCACGCATCGGCAGCGTGACCCTGTCCGCCATCGTCGGCCTTTATCTCGTCTTGTTCACCAATTTCACTTTCTGGAAGAAGGTGCACGCCTATCTCGGCTTCGAGCCGGGTGCCGTTGTCGCGCTCTATATCGCGATCGCCATGCTGTTCATCGGCGCGATCACGCTGCTCTCCGCGAAATATGTGATCAAGCCGGTGCTGATCTTCCTGATCATCGCGGCGGCGATGGCGGCGTGGTTCACGGATTCCTTCGGTGTCATCCTCGACAGCGACATGATCCGCAACGCGATGCAGACGACGCCGGCGGAGGCGCAACATCTGATCACGCCCGGTCTACTGCTGCACGCGTTGTTGTATGGCGTTATCCCTATCGCGCTGGTCCTATGGGTGCGCGTGGTTCATCGCCCGATCCTGCAAAAGCTCATGTGGAACAGCCTGACCGTCATAGCCTGTTTAGCGGTCTTTGCCATTGCGGCCCTCACCTATTCGAAAACCTATACGGCGGCCATTCGGCAGCATCGCGATATGTTGAAGAGCCTCAACCCCATCGTCCCGATCGTCAGCACCGCGAAGTACTTCGTCCAGACGGGAGAAGAGGCCAGGCTGGTGGTCGCACCGATTGGACTGGATGCGAAGGTCGCGACGCCCGCGGGCACCACCGACAAACCGCGCGTGACGATCATCATCGCCGGAGAAACCGCGCGCGCGATGAACTTCTCGCTCGGCGGCTATCATCGCGACACCAATCCGGAACTTGAGAAGCAGGACATTATCTATTTCCCGAATGCCACGAGTTGCGGCACGGCGACTGCAACGTCGATCCCCTGCATGTTTTCCCAGTTCACTCGGGACAACTTCGATCATGCCAAAGGCCTCGCCAACGAGGGGCTGATGGATGTGCTCGCCCATGCCGGGATCGACACGGCATGGCTCGACAACAACACGGGCAGCAAGGGCGTCGCCGATCGGATCACCTATATCGACCTCGCGAAGTCCACCGATGCTCGCTACTGCAGCGGCGGCGAATGCCAGGATGGGATCTTTCTCGACAAGTTCGACGAATGGCTGGCCAATGTGAAGAAGGACAGCGTTCTGGTGCTTCACCAGATGGGAAGCCACGGGCCGGCCTATTATCTGCGATATCCGGCGGCGTTTCGGAAGTTCACGCCCGAATGCCAGACGGCCGAGCTTGGCAATTGCAAGGATGCCGACATCGTCAACGCCTACGACAACACCATTCTCTACACAGATCACTTCCTGTCCGGCATCATCGACAAGCTGAAGGCCCGCAGCGACAAGATTGCGGCCGGGATGATCTACATGTCCGACCACGGCGAATCGCTCGGCGAAAACGGTCTCTACCTCCACGGGACGCCCTACATCTTCGCACCGGAGGAACAGACGCATGTGCCGTTCCTCGTGTGGCTCGACCCGGACTTCCGGAAATCGATGGGCGTGGACATGGCATGCGTGGCGCGGCAGCGTGCACAGCCGACCTCTCACGACAACCTCTTTCACAGCGTTCTCGGAATGATGAACGTCACCACGAGCGCCTACGACCCGAAACTCGACGTGTTCGCCGGCTGCATGCCTCGCAAAGGGGCTTGATCAGTCAAAGCGCCGTTCAGTTGGCGCGCTGCGCGCGGGTCACCGCCAGCATCCGGCGGTCGAGATCCGGGAGGCCGAACGGCTTGACCAGATAATCCGTGGCACCGCAGTTGAATCCTTCTATCTGGTCGGACACCTGGTCGTGCGCGGTCAGAATGATGATCGGCACATTGTTGCTGCGGCCGCGCAACCGGCGAAGCAGCGACAGGCCATTTCCATCGGGAAGGCGCAGATCGAGCAGGACGAGGCCATACTCGCCGCTATCGGCAGCGCGCGTCGCATCCGCGAGCGTCAGGCACCATTCGACCGAATGTCCGTGGGCGCAGACGTGGTCACAGACGGCATCGCCGAGCACAGCGTTATCTTCGACCAGCAGGACATTCATAGCGGCTCGCCCTTCGACGCCTAACCAGCGCCGCCGTTGACCGGATCGCTCTCGAGCTGAGCGTCGCGGACCGGTAGAGCCTGCTCAGCCTTATCGAGCCCGTGGCGCTTTTCGAAATTGCTCCAGCTTCGATCCATCGCATAGGCGGATGACAGATGCGGGATGCCGACATGACCGAAGGCGAAAGACAGCTGACGCTCGGCGACGTCTTCCGTGACGTTGGCGATCTGCTGGCTGTAGAGCACCGAGGCAAGTCCTGTCCGGTCGGCGCCGGAGAGACAATGGATCAGGATAGGCTTCGGCGCGTCGCGCATGATGGCAACAAGTCGGTCAGCCTTTTCGGCGGTCAGGATTTTTGAAGCCGACATCGGGAAATCGACATGTTCGACGCCCAGCCGCTCCGATACCGCGACCTCCTCCGACCACCACTTCGCGTATCCGGAATTGCCGCGCAGGTTGATGACGGTCTTGATGCCGTTGTCACGGATATAGCGCTCAAGCTGGGATGGCGACGGCTGGGCGGAGCGATAAAGTTGCCCGGCTATGACAGTATGAAAATTTCCGGTCAATTGGAGATAGCCGGCGTATCCACCGAGGGTCAGGCCAGCGAAAAGAACAAGGCCGCCGGCAACCTTAGCCGCACGTGGAATGCGAAGTCGTTTCAGTGCGCGCAAAAGTATCTCCAAGAAACAATCGAGAGATACACTCTATGCTGGGTGCTGCTGACACTAGCCTGAAGCGAGAATGACAATATTGCGACAGCGGACTCTACTCACGCCTGCCTCCGGCAACGCTCGACGATCAGCGGACGATAGCCGGCTACATTACTTCTGCAAAAAAGAGGAGGCCGAAGCGATCGCCCCGGCCTCCTCTGTTTCATATCTGCTATCAATTCACGCCTGCAGACACGTTCGCGCTGGCGACGTGTGCAGCGGCCTTGCGGCAGCCGGAGAAGACATCCAGCGCCGGATCGTAGACCTTGGTCGAGACGTCCATCAGACCGAGCACGCTATGGAAGACATTGTCGTGCGAGGTCGGCTTGTTGGCGTTTGCCGCCAGGCACGCTGTGTCATAGCCGGCCGAAGCCTGCAGATCATCGGACAACCAGACCACGAAGGGCACATGGGTTTGCTGTATGGGAGCCACGACGTAGGGTGTGCCGTGCAGATAAAGACCGTTCTCGCCAAGGGATTCGCCGTGGTCGGAAAAGTAGACGACGGACGCCGCCATCTTGTCCGCACGCTGCTTCATCTTGTCGATCACCGCCGACACGATGTGATCCGTATAAAGGATGGTGTTGTCGTAGGCGTTGCGGATTTCTTCCGGCGAGCAGCTTCCAAAATCGTTGGCGCGGCAATCCGGCTGGAAGCGACGGTATTCTTCCGGGTAGCGAGCGTAATATGCCGGGCCGTGGCTGCCGAGCTGGTGCAGCACAAGCACGCTGTCGCCTTTCACTTGGTCCAGCCACGCATCCATCTTGTCGAGCAGGATCGCATCCAGGCATTCGCCGTCCTTGCAGAAACGGGGATCGGCGGTGTCGGGAAGGAACTGATACGGTACCCGGTCGGTGACATGGTAGCTGCCGGTGTCGTTGTCGAGCCAGGATACGGACACGTTGGCATGGCCGAGCACATCGAGAACGTTCTCCGTCTCGAGAGCCTTGCGATGCGTATAGGCCGTTCTCGGATAGACCGAGAACAGGCATGGGATTGAGATGGCTGTCGCGGTTCCGCAGCTGCTGGTGTTCGGGAAATAGACGACGTTCTGCTTGGCCAACTCCGGATTGGTGTCGCGCTCATAACCGCCGAGCGAGAAGTCCTGCGCCCGCGCCGTTTCGCCGGCGACGACAATCAGCACGCGCGGCTTGGTGGTACCGGCGGTGTTGACGCGATGGGCGTCCGTGCCCAGCGGCTGTGCGACGATGTTTGCGTCCTGGCCGGAGGAGATCGCGAAGCGAAGGGCACTGGTGATCGGAACGAAGGGATTGAGCGTGTCGAGCAGATCCTTGTGAGCGCGCCCGACGCCGGCGAAGGTGCGATAGTCACCGATCCCAATCGCTGCAAAGACTGCAGCGCATGCCAGAATGACCGCCGTGTTGTGTGCGAGCTTCTTCAGGATCGGCCGGTGACGAATACGAACCCAGAGGATCAGCAGCGATGGAACGATGCCGGTGAGCAGGATGTGCAAGGCAAAGCGAGGGGTAACCAGGTGCCCGGCTTCGGCGCCGGTCGATACCGCGGCATTGCGGATCATCTCCTTGTCGACGATCACACCGAAGGAATCTGTGAACCAGGAAGCGGCCGATGCCGCGATCACGAAGAAGATCAGGAAGGGCTTGGTGATGTATTTCGCGGAAAAGAACGTGACAACACCCATGCTCGCCGCAGCGATGCCGATCACGAAGATCGTGAAACCGAAACGATCCGCGGCAAAATATCCAAATGCTTTCGACCAGAAGGTGCGGTTTGTGACGATCAGCAGATAGGCGGTCGTCAACAGGCAGAGCGTCACGCTTCCGATTTCAGGTCGAAAGAAGCGCGACGCGCCTCGGGATTTACTGTCGTTCAATTCGGTGTCTCCGCAATACATGCCGCGGGACCCCATCGGAAAACGATGGCCAAATCCCGCCTATCGTTGACGGGATGCCTGCCTTTTCTGACACAAGCCTGAAAGCGCGTCTCAGCCCACAGCTATTCGCGCCTCAGCCTTTGATGCCATAATGTGTTTCCAGACGGTCCCAGCTGACGTCCATCGCATAGACGGATGAAATGTGCGGGATGGCGACGTGGCCGTAGCGAACGGAAAGCTGGCGCTCGGCGACATCCTCTCTGACGCCGGCGATCTGCTGGCTATAGATCACCGATACCAAGCCGGTGCGGTCGGCGCCGCTCTGGCAATGGATAAGGATCGGCTTGGGCGCGGCCTTCATGATCGCAACGAGCTCATCGGCGCGCTCCGGCGTAAGTACGGTTCCAGACGACATGGCAAAGTCGATATGTTCGACGCCAAGCTGTTGCGCCGTCTCGATCTCCGCATTGTACCACTGCGCATTCACGTTCTCGCCGCGCAGATTGATGATCGTCTTGATACCGTGGTCGCGAACATGCTTCTCCAGCTGCGCCGGGGACAGCTGCGCTGACCGGTACAGCTGGTCCCTGACCACGCGATGGAAGTTTCCGCTCAGCTGCAGATAACCGATATAGCCGCCAAACAGCGCGCCGGCGAGCAGCACACCAGCGGCAACGGATCGCAACATCTTTCCACGATTGGCAAAAAAACTCTTCACTGCAAACCTCAATGATCGAAGTACGCAGGGAGTTTGATCGCTGAGGCTGACGGCCACCTGAAGAGCCGCGCACAGCGGACGTTTGTCCGGTGTGGGCTCAGTCGGCTTAGTTCTATAATTTGCCGAAAATGGCGGATGGGGTGGGATTCGAACCCACGGTACGGTTCCCCGCACGACGGTTTTCAAGACCGTTGCCTTAAACCACTCGGCCACCCATCCAGCGCACCAATCTGATGGCCCGGCAGCAAAAGCGCGCAGCTTGGGTGTCACCAAATCAGGTTTCGAAGGCTTTAAGCTGCTTCGCCGGCACCGTCAACCAGCCCCGCCGTGTCTTCGCGCCGTGTTCTCGCATAATGAAGCGGGAGCACGAGCTAAGACGTCGGATGAGCGAAGGAAAAAGGCGATCAGTGCGCGGTGGTTTTGCGGTTTGCCAGCAGAAGAATGTAATCATCGGCGGCATCGGCAATCGCCATGGCCACCTCGGCCGCCGCCCAGCCGTTCTTCTGCGCTTCACGGATAATCTGGTGGAGCGCCGGTTCCACGTCGGCGCGGCAATCGAGCAAACGCTGGTCGTGGTTGGTGTCACTGCGAGCTGACTGAAGATTGATCATCTCTGTTACCCCTCATGTCCAAGGCTGTACCATGACATAGATTGCAGGTTGAGCAAGAGATTGCTGATCAAAACCTAAATTTTGCCGACGGATGAGGTTTTTCAACGACACTCGCCTAAAGCGATCAGCCATACAACCCTACCGAAAGCGACATCACAGGGGTGATAAATATGTTCTATAGTTGGCGATATATCATTGAAAATGATGAAACATACTTCGAGGTCGCCAAAACAAACCAATAACAGCAATCCCGCCATCAAAGTTCGGGTTAGTATTATTTGACGCAAATCAGATCATATAGACACCAGATTTCCGCATTTATATTCAAAGATATTTTGACTTTATGTATTTTCCTAATTTCTTCTAAAGGTTGATTTTACCTAAACCATAAAGCGATGCCAGAACAACGCTCCAACCAAAATGGATCATCATACGGGCGACCTGCGCCTGTCAAGCCGTGCGCCACTCCCAATCACTCCACAATGTGTCGAGTAATTGGATAAAAATCCCCCGCTAGTTGCATTTCACATTTCCGTGATTTCCCACCTCACGCCGGACGTATGGGTAACACGATCGGCCAACCAAAGCACAGTTTTCACAAGTGTCTTCTTTGGTGAGCTCGGCGCCCCAAGAAGCGAATGCAAAAAGGGCCGAGCTCCACAGCCCGGCCCTTTCCATCTCGATCGAGAAATTCTATCGGCGGCTCATCAGGCCAAACAGGTATGCCACGCCGGCGGTGACCGCGATCGCGAGGATCGGCTCTGCACGAACCTTGTCGCGGACGCGTTCGGTCAAAACTGAGGCCTCATCAGCAACGGCGGTCTTTGCACCCTGCCCCAGCGCAACGACGCTTTCGGACAGTCGCGCCAGATCTTCCCGCAATGCGGCGACCTGCGCGGACAGATCATCCGTTGCAATCTCCGC
Source organism: Rhizobium sp. UBA1881 (assembly GCF_002338015.1). NCBI lineage: Bacteria > Pseudomonadati > Pseudomonadota > Alphaproteobacteria > Hyphomicrobiales > Rhizobiaceae > Rhizobium > Rhizobium sp. UBA1881. The sequence goes on along the minus strand of NZ_DDHH01000056.1, from coordinate 21,017 downwards.
CTTGACGCGCGCGGCTGTGGACTGTGCGGAGGCGGTTTTCATGTCGGCCATTATTTGCTCCTGTTTCTTCGGAATGCTGCTCAACGAAATAGCGCCGTCAAAGGTTCCGCGAGAGAGCATCTTTTGTCTTCGATCGGCGTCGCGAAACACGGCTGGTATAGCGCAGATGTTTTCGCGCGATAACCCTTCAATTCCTCATGCGTTTGCTCTAAGGAACGTCCAATGCTTTGCCCGCGAACGGGCGAATATAATGCGAGGTTTGCGTTTCGATGTTCGATCTTCTGCGTAGAGCTGCCCAGACCTGGGCCGCCAAGCTCCTGATGCTGCTCCTGGTCGCCTCTTTCGGCATTTGGGGTGTGTCACACTCCCTGCTGACCGGTAGCAACAGCACGACCGTGGTGACGGTCGGCGACCAGCAGGTCGACGTCAACGAGTTCCGCCTCGCCTATCAGCGCCAGGTCTCGAACCTCAGCCAGCAGTTCGGCATGCGCCTGACACCCGATCAGGCCCGCGCCTTCGGCGTGGAACAGCAGGTGATTTCGCAGCTGGTGGCCGGCGCGTCACTGGACCAGCTCGCCGCCGACATGGGGCTCGGCCTCTCCGAGGATCGCCTCGCCCAGCTGATCGGTGACGATCCGGCATTCAAGGCCGTCAACGGCCAGTTCGACCGCTCGCTGTTTACCTCGCGCCTGCGCAACGCCGGCATCCGCGAGGACGACTATATCAAGGAGCGCAGCAAGGTCGCGGTTCGCAGCCAGATCGTCGATGCGATCTCGAACGGCTTCACGCCGCCGAAGACGTTGGTCGATTCGCTGAAGCTCTACCGCCAGGAAAGCCGCGGCATCGACTACCTGCTGCTGACGAACGCCAATATCGAGCCGATCAAGGCGCCGGCTGACGATGTTCTCGCCAAGTGGTTCGAAGGCGCCAAGGCGCGTTATCGTGCGCCCGAGTATCGCAAGTTCACCTATCTGAAACTGCAGCCGGCCGACATCGCAGACGCCGGAACGGTGACCGACGATCAGATCCGTGAGGACTTCGAAAAGCGCAAGGACGCCTATCGTACGCCGGAAAGCCGCACGATCGAGCAGCTGACCTTCCAGAACAAGGACCTCGCCAACGCGGCAGCCAATGCGCTCAAGACCGGTACGACCTTCGACCAGCTGGTGACCGACCAGGGCAAGACCGCCAACGACGTGATGCTCGGTGAATTCACCAAGGACAAGGTTCCCGATCAGTCCGTTGCCGACGCGGCCTTCGCGGTTTCCCGCAACGGCGGCACCTCGCCTGTCGTCGAGGGCAGCTTCGGCCCGGTTATCCTGCGCATCACCAACATCAAGCCCGAGAGCGCGAAGAGTTTCGACGAGGTCAAGGAAGACCTGCGCAAGCAGCTTGCCGTCGCCAATGCGTCGCAGCAGATGATCACCGTTCACGATCAGATCGAAGACCTGCGCAGCGCCGGCTCGACGCTCGACCAGATCGCCACGCAGCTGAAGCTCAAGGCCGTGACCATCGACGCCGTCGATGCAACGGGCCTCGACAAGGCCGGCAATGAGGTCAAGGACATTCCCGAGAAGCAGCAGGTGCTGGGCGCGGTGTTCCGTGCAGAAGCTGGTGCTGATATCCCGTCGCTCTCGATCGGTACGGATGGCTATCTGTGGTTTGCTCTCGGCGACGTCACGCCCGAGCGCGACCGTCCGCTTGCCGAGGTTCACGACAAGGCCGTCGCCGACTGGACCGCCGAGCAGCAGAAGACGGAGCTCGCCAAGAAGGCGGACGAGCTGAAGCAGCAGGCCCAGAAGGGTACCTCGCTCGCTGACATCGCCGCACCGCTCGGCATTCAGCTCGAGAGCAAGAGCGGCATCACCCGCGGCATGGACGACGTGGTTCTCGGCACCGGTGGCGTCAACGCCTCCTTCTCCGGCCCGATCGACACCATCGCGACCGCTATCGGCGCCGATCCGACGACGCAGATCCTGATGAAGGTCACCGAGGTGAACACCGAGCCGACCGGCGACGTGCTCGCCAATCAGGACCAGCAGATCAACGCGATCGCAAACGCCGCCGGCGACGACATCCTGGACCAGATGGTCTCCCTGCTGCAGACGCAGTATGGCGTGTCGATCAACCAGCAGCTCGCCGAACAGGCAGCCTCGCGCTAAGGGGAACATGAACGCATGACCGATCTGAAGCCCCTCCTGGCGAAGGCCGCAAGCCGCGAACCTCTGACACGCGAGGAGGCCCGCGAGGCCTTCGACATCCTGATGTCCGGCCAGGCCACGCCTTCGCAGATCGGCGGCTTTCTGATGGCGCTGCGCGTTCGCGGCGAGACCGTCGACGAGATCGTCGGCGCCGTCACGACCATGCGCTCGAAGATGCTGACGGTGGAAGCGCCGGCCGATGCCATCGACATCGTCGGCACAGGGGGTGATGCCAGCGGCACCTACAACATCTCGACGCTGGCGGCCCTGATCGTCGCCGGCGCCGGTGTACCGGTCGCCAAGCACGGCAACCGGGCCTTGAGCTCCAAGTCCGGCGCTGCCGACAGCCTCGCGGCGCTGGGCGTCAAGCTGGACGTGACGCCTGATGTCATCTCGCGCTGCATTCGCGAAGCCGGCGTCGGTTTTATGTTCGCGCAGCAGCACCACTCGGCCATGCGCCATGTCGGCCCGTCGCGCGTCGAGCTCGGCACGCGCACGATCTTCAACGTGCTCGGCCCGCTCTCCAATCCGGCCGGCGTCCGCCGCCAGCTGCTCGGCGTCTACTCGCCGCAGCTCGTCATGCCAATCGCCGAAGTCATGCGCGATCTCGGTTCCGAGAGCGTCTGGGTCGTGCACGGCAACGGCCTCGACGAAATCACCACCACGGGCAAGACCAGCGTCGCAGCGCTTGAGAACGGCAAGATAAAAAGCTTCGAGCTGTCGCCTAGCGACTTCGGCGTCGATACGGTCGAACTCCAAGCAATCAAGGGCGGCGACGGCGTCGTCAATGCGGCTGCGCTGCGCGATGTGCTGAGCGGCGCGAAGAACGCCTATCGCGACATCGCGCTCGCCAATGCCGCCGCATCGCTCGTGATCGCCGGCAAGGCCGAAACGTTGCATGACGGTATGCGGCTTGCCGCCCAGTCGCTCGACAGCGGCGCCACCGCGGGTGCGCTCGACAAACTTGTCGCCGTATCCAACGACCTCGACTAGGATACCGACATGACCGACATTCTGCAGAAGATCGAACTCTACAAGCGCGAAGAAATCGCGGCGGCGAAGGCCAAGGTTTCGCTCGCCGATCTGAAGGCGATGCAGCAGGACCAGACCGTGCCGCGTGGTTTCCACAAGGCGCTGGTTTCCAAGCGTGATGCGGGCCAGTTCGGTCTGATCGCCGAGATCAAGAAGGCAAGCCCGTCCAAGGGACTGATCCGTCCTGATTTCGATCCGCCGGCTCTGGTAGAGGCTTACGAACTTGGCGGTGCCGCCTGTCTGTCCGTGCTCACGGATACGCCGAGCTTTCAGGGCGCGCCCGAGTTCCTGATGGCAGCGCGGGCGGCCTGCAAGCTGCCGGCTCTGCGCAAGGATTTCATGTTCGAGACCTATCAGGTGCAGGAAGCCCGTGCATGGGGCGCGGATTGCATTCTCTTGATCATGGCCTCGCTTTCCGACAGCGATGCGGAACGGCTACAGGACGAGGCCTTCGGGCTCGGCATGGATGTGCTCGTCGAAGTACACGACGCTGAAGAGATGGAGCGCGCGCTGAAGCTCTCGTCGCCGCTGGTCGGAATCAACAACCGCAACCTGAGGACCTTCGAGGTCAGCCTGACCGTCAGCGAAGAGCTGTCGGCGATGGTGCCGGATGACCGGCTGCTGGTCGGCGAAAGCGGCATCTTCACGCATGAGGATTGCAAGCGGCTGCAGGCTTTCGGCATCAACACCTTCCTCGTCGGCGAGAGCCTGATGCGCAAGGACGATGTGACGGCGGCCACGCAGGCGCTGCTGTTCGGCCAGGCCTCGCTGGCGGCCGAATAAGATGAGTGGCGAAAAGGCCGGCCTGACCCATATCGACGCGGCCGGTGAAGCGCATATGGTCGATGTCGGTGACAAGGCCGATACCACCCGCATCGCGACCGCCGAAGGCCATGTGAAGATGGCACCGGCGACGCTTCAGCTGATCCTCGAGGGCAACGCCAAGAAGGGCGACGTGATTGGCACGGCGCGGCTGGCCGGCATCATGGCCGCCAAGCAGACCAGCAATCTCATCCCGCTCTGCCATCCGCTGATGCTGACGAAGGTTTCCGTCGAGATTGCCGAGGATAGCGCCCTGCCCGGCCTGCGCGTCACGGCGACCGCCAAGCTCACCGGCAAGACCGGCGTCGAGATGGAAGCACTGACGGCCGTCTCGGTCGCGTGCCTCACGATCTACGACATGGCCAAGGCCGCCGACAAGGCGATGGAGATCAGCGGCATCCGACTGCTTGAGAAATCGGGCGGGAAGTCGGGCGATTTCAGGCATCCGGAGCACTTCAAATGAGCATGCTGCCCGTCGCCGAAGCGCAGGAACGCCTGCTGTCGCGGGCAAAGCCCATCATGGCGCTCGAAACCGTCTCCCTCGCCGAGGCCGAAGGACGCGTTCTCGCGACCGACGTCACCGCGCGCCTGACACAGCCGCCCTTCAATTCATCGGCGATGGACGGCTATGCGCTGCGCGGCGAGGACGCACTTGAGCCCGGCAGCGAGCTACTGATAATCGGGACGTCGTCTGCCGGACACGCCTTTAACGGCGCGATCGGCGCCGGCGAGACCGTGCGGATCTTCACCGGCGCGCCCGTTCCCGAGGGCGCCGACAGCGTATTGCTGCAGGAAGACGCCGAGAAGACCGAAGGCGGCATCCGCACCACCTTTCCGGTGCGGCCCGGCCAGCATGTGCGTCCGCGCGGACAGGACTTTCGTGAAGGCGAGCCGGTGCTGATGGCAGGCACGGTGATCGATTTCTCGCGCCTGACCGTTGCCGCCGGCATGAACCACGCGACGCTCGACGTTCGGCGCAAGCCTCTGGTCGCGCTGCTTGCCACAGGCGACGAACTGGTGACGCCAGGACAACAGCCCGGCCCCTCGCAGATCATTGCTTCCAGTACATTCGGGATTGCGGCACTGGCGCGCAAGGCCGGCGCCGAGGTGCTTGATCTCGGTATCGTTCCCGATGACAAGGCGGCGATCACAGCTGCCGTCGAGAGAGCACGGAAAGCCAAGGTCGACGTGATCGTCACACTGGGCGGCGCGTCCGTTGGGGACCATGATCTGGTGCAGGCAACGCTGCTTGCCGCGGGCATGGAGCTCGATTTCTGGCGTATCGCCATGCGGCCGGGCAAGCCGCTGATGGTGGGCAGTTTCGGCGACACGCATGTGCTCGGTCTTCCAGGCAATCCGGTTTCCAGCCTCGTCTGCGGCCTGCTGTTTCTCGAACCACTGATCCGCAAGCTCGCGTCGCTGCCTCCGGTCAAGCGGAGTGCTACGGCCGAAGCTGCCGTGAGTATGAAGGCGAACGACCAGCGGCAGGATTACGTCAGGGCAAGAGCGGTGCGTTCGCCAACGGGCGTTTTGCGGGTAGAGCCCTTCGGCAAGCAGGATTCGTCGATGATGAAGATCTTCGCGCAAGCCGACTGCCTGATCATACGGCCGCCGCACATGCCCGAGCTTGCGGCCGGAGAAGCGTGCGAGGTGATGCTGATTCGCCCGGAGCTGCTCGGCTAAACGCTCGACCGGGCGCACCTGCCGACTGATTGCTGTTATTATGGTGACTTGTGCGGATAGCGTGCGTGTTCCACACTCGGCGCATCTACACAGCCGGGATGCACGATCATGACCACCCAGCCGGTTCGCGATACCAAGGCCATGCTCAGTGGCATGACGCCAAGCCTTGACGCTGCGGACTATGTGTTCTGCACGACCGAAGACGAGCAGCTCGCGATGCAGGCTGCACCAATCTCGCTTGGCTGGTTTCGCGAGGCCGAAGGTGTGTCCGTGATACTGGCGCTCGGCGACGCTCAGCGGCTGGGATTCGACAACACTCTCCCGATGCGACGGATCACGCTCACCGTGTTCTCATCGCTTGAGGGCGTCGGGCTGACGGCCGCCGTTGCAACCGCGCTCGCCAATCACAACATCTCCTGCAACATGGTCGCCGCCTATCATCACGACCATGTATTCGTCCCAACGGCCGACGCCGAAGAGGCCATGCGGGTGCTGCTGGACCTGCAGGCTGCGGCGGGCTGACGTTGGAGCGCCTGGAATTGGCTAGCGGTCCGGGACCGTGGCCAAGCTGAACACGCCGGCGCGCACCTCGACCCCATCGCTACCAAGACCGAAATCCGGAACGGAGTACTCGGCAATGCAGTGCAGCCTCTCCGTTGGCAGCGGCACGCGATAAGGATCGCCGATCAGGACGTCGATGCCGGCGACACGGCAGGTTTCCAGAAACGCCATCGCGCGTTTTGCCAGCACTTCGTCATAGAAGAGATCTCCGGCCAGAACGATATCTACAGCAGGCGGCGGACCGTCGAGGAGGTCGGCATGCAAGAGATCAAGCTCGACGCCGTTGACGCTCGCGTTAAGGCGGGCGGCGGCGATGGCGTTTTCGTCGATGTCGGCGGCGACCACGGATGTTGCTTCGGCCTTGGCGGCGACGATCGCGACGAGGCCGGACCCGGTGCCGAGGTCGAGCACGCGGCGGCCGTGCACGAGGTACGGGTTCTCGGCGATATGGCGTGCGAGCACCGCACCACCGCCCCAGCCATAGGCCCAGTAAGGCGCCGGCGCGTCGAGATCCGTGCCGCCGAGCCGTGACAGCCGGCTTCCAGAATGCGCGGTGTAGAGCTGGATATGTTCGAGACCCGGCACGGGCAGAAGCCGAAGATTCCTGGCGATGAAGGCGCTGGCGTCGAAGGAAGACGTGCGCTTTTGTGGTTGAGCACCATCGTCAGTGGAAACGGATGTCATGCGCTCGGTCTTATCATGCATGGCGTCACCCGGTCCGGATCAGCAAGCGCGAGCTTCATGTTTCGCGATTGCTTGATATGAGAAACGGCGAGGCATGGCTGCCAGGTCGCGTGGTGCCCTGAAAATCAAGATCACCCGAACGACTGGCGGCGCATGCGATCCTCGCCGTCACGCTTTGGGCCTCAGCCCTTCTTCTTGGAGAACTTAGGCTTCGGGCCGTTACCGTCGAACTTGGGCTTGCCTTCGTATTTCGGCTTACCTTCGAACTTCGGCTTGCCGGGCTTGCTCCACGGCTTGCTGTCGCGCTCGCCAGATGGGGCGGCATCGCTGCGCGGTCCCTTCTTGAAGCCGCCGTCGCGCGGGCGGTCGTCATAGCTCTTCTTGGCGGCGTAAGGCTTGGGGCCGGACTTGTTGAAATCCGACTTGCCGTAATCCTGGCGACCGAATTCCGGCGTGCCGGGCAGACGGCTGACGCGGATGCCGCGTTCCATCGTCTTGTTCGGACCGGTGGCGGCAAGAAACGCATCGGCGCTGCCGGCGGCGATCTCGACGAAGGTCTCTTCGGGCTGCATCTTGATGGCGCCGATATCGCGCTTGGTCAGGTTGCCGTTGCGGCAGATCATAGGGATCAGCCAGCGCGGCTCGGCGTTCTGCTTGCGGCCGACCGACAGCGAGAACCAGACGCTGGGGCCGAAATCGTCGCGCGGGCCACGCGGGCTGGTGTCGCGTGGGCCATCGGCGTTGTCGCGCGGCTTGCGCGGATCGGCCTGCAGGCTGATCTCCATCAGATCCTCCGGCGCCGACTGCTTGGCGCGGTAGAGGTTGACGAAGGCGTTTGCGAGCTTCTCGGCGCCATGCGCTTCCAGCAGGCGCTTGACGATGTCCTGCTCTTCCTCGCGGGGAGCCTCTTCGAAGATCGGATCGGCGAGCAGACGTTCCTCGTCGCGGGCGATGACTTCCTCGGCCGACGGCGGCAGTGCCCATGTGGCGGCGATGCCGGCGTTATCGAGCAGACGCTCGGCCTTGCGGTGGGCGTTGAGCGGCACGATCATGGCACTGACGCCCTTGCGACCGGCGCGGCCGGTACGGCCCGAACGGTGCAGCAGGGTTTCCGGATTGGTCGGAAGGTCGGCGTGGATGACGAGATCGAGGCCAGGCAGGTCGATACCGCGGGCCGCAACGTCGGTCGCGATGCAGACGCGGGCGCGGCCATCGCGCATGGCCTGCAGCGCATGGCTGCGCTCGTTCTGCGTCAGTTCGCCCGAGAGCGCGACCACGTCGAAATTGCGGTTATGGAAGCGGGCGGTCAGATGGTTGACGGCCGCACGGGTCGAGCAGAAGACGATGGCGTTGGTCGCCTCGTAATAGCGCAACACGTTGATGATCGCGTTCTCGCGGTCGCTCGGGGCGACGGCCAGTGCGCGGTATTCGATATCGACGTGCTGTTTTTCTTCCGTCGTGGTGGCGATGCGCACGGCGTTCTTCTGATAGCTCTTGGCGAGCTTGGCGATAGCAGCCGGCACGGTTGCCGAGAACATCAGCGTGCGGCGGTCATCCGGGGACGCATCGAGAATGAATTCGAGGTCTTCGCGGAAGCCGAGGTCGAGCATCTCGTCGGCTTCGTCGAGCACGACGGCCTTCAGATCGGACATGTCGAGCGCGCGGCGGCGGATGTGGTCGCAGAGACGGCCGGGCGTGCCGACGACGATATGGGCGCCACGCTCGAGCGCGCGGCGCTCGCTGCGGATATCCATGCCGCCGACGCAGCTGACGATGACGGCGCCGGTCAGCTCATAGAGCCATTCCAGCTCGCGCTTGACCTGAAGCGCCAGCTCGCGGGTCGGCGCGATGACGAGCGCCAGCGGCGTGGCAGCAGGCTCGAAGCGATCGTCGTCGCCAAGCAGCGTCGGCGCCATAGCGAGGCCGAAGGCAACCGTCTTGCCAGAACCAGTCTGCGCCGACACCAGCGCGTCGGATGCGGCAAGCGCCGGATCGAGCATGGATTGCTGAACGGGGGTGAGCTCGGAATAACCGCGCTTCGCCAACGCCTTGCCGATCGCCGGAACGACGCCGCTTATCTCTGTCATTTTGTCTGTCTTTCGGAATAATCGGGCGCACGGTGCGCCGTCCGGAACTTGCCGGTTGAAAAGTTGGGCTGTTCCTACTGCGTCACACGACAAATGTCAAAGCGGATGTCCGCGCCACAGGAAGACATCGATGCTTTCGGCGCGACCCCTGATCCTGGCTGAGACCGGTCCTTCAATATGCCCCTGATGGTTGGGCGCTGCCCCCGCGCCCGCCGCGCTCATCAAGGCGGCGCTGAGTGCCAGCTCGAAACCGCGAGTTGCCGCGACTTCCATGAGGCGGCTTGCAACGTTGACGGTGTCGCCGGTCGCGGTGATTTGCTGACGTGCGCCGGTGCCGAGACGCGAGGCAACGACGGGGCCGCAATGGGCGCCGACCTTGAAGCTGATCTTGCGGCCGGAAAGCCCGGGATCTGCTGAAAGCCAGGCTCTCAGGCGATTGCCAAGCCCGACGGCACAGGCCGCCGCCCGCAACGCGTCATCGTCCGCAGGTCGCGGCAGCCCGAAGAGGATCATCGCGCCATCGCCCATGAAACTGGTGATCGCGCCGCCATGGGCGCGCGCCTCGCCATCGACGAGCTCGAAGAAGCCGCTCAGGACCTCCTGCACGCGCGCGGCACCGATCGCCTCGCTCAATCCGGTGAAGCCCGACAGGTCGACGAACACCGCCGCGGCTTCCTGACGCACCGGGCGTGAGAGGAAGGATGGATCGCGCGCCAGCCATTCGCCGAGGCCCGGCGCCTCGATTCGCTGCAGCAGATCGCTCTGCGCGGCGAAATGCGTGGCGCGGCGGCGGTCGAGCCAAAGCTCCATCGCGCCGAATAGCAGCACCGGCGGCAAGGTCGCGGCGATCGGCAAGGCGGCGCTGAACCAATAGCCATGCGAGAAGGCGACGACGTTGAATGTCAGCCACGCCAGCACCGCGGCCGCGATGGCGCTATAGGCGACCGCACTGCGGCGCCAGCCGAGCAGGCTGATGATCAGCACCGGCAGAGTGACGCCGAGCAGCGCATCGAACGAGCGCACATTGCCGTCGCGCACGATATTGTCGCCAGCAATCAGCCGGGTGATGGCCGTGGACATGACCTCGACACCGGGAAGCACCGGATCGAACGGTGTCGGAAAGACGTCGCCGCCGCCTGTTACCGTCGAACCGATCACGATCACCCTGCCCTCGATCATCTTGGCGTCGATCTTGCCGGCAAGCGCATCTGCTGCGCTGAAGGTGGGGATCGTTCCGCGCGGTCCGTAGAAAGTCAGCGGCAGGCGCTGGCCGATGTCGGTCGGAAGTCGCAGTTCGCCGAGAGCAAGGGCGGCCGGCGTGAACGCCGGATTGACGCCGAGCGCCACCGATGCCACCCGCAGCGGAAACGAGGCATCGACGCGCTGCGCGCCGCGAGAGATCAGCGGAATATAGCGCGGCGTTCCGCCCTGATCGGTCGACACGTTGACGACGCCGATCGCGGCGGAATCGGCGAAACGGGCGATCGGCAGCATCATCCTATCTGCCACCGGAATGGTCGCAAGCGGATCCTCGGCACTCGATGTCACCGATTGAAGACTTGACGGAAAGACGCCGGCCGCTGCGATGACAGTCGGCACGCCCTTCAGCGCATCGGCGAGCGCCTGGTCACCGTCCTCGGGTCCGGGATCGACGAGCAGCAGATCAAGCGCGATGACCTTCGGCTTCAGCGCGCCGATGGTCTCGACCAAGCGCGCGAGCGTTGCCCTGCTCAACGGATAGCCATTGGCGCTCGCCGTCTGGTCGTCGATCGCAACGATGGTGACGACCGAGGGCGCGCTGCTTGGCCCGATAAGATGGCTCCTGAGGTCCGCCAGCGATGCTTCCATCCGGTCGAGAAAGCCGGCATTGCCCTGCATGTGGAGATAGCCGAGCGCGCCGCCCCAGAGGGCGGCCGCGATTAGGGATATGGTGATCAGAAGCCGTCTGGCCTGCATGGGCGACTACTGGCCCAACCGCGCAAGAAGCGCATCAGCGCGTGCCTGCGGCCAACGCCGAACTGTCAGCGCGCCACTGGTGCGCGACACGTCCACGCCCTCGCCCGGCGCCAGTACGACCCTCGGCCCCGCCGATGGCCTGCCCACAGCCACACGCCCACGCACGACGAAGACCGATGTCGTGCCGTTCTTGACGTCAACGGCCCAACGCGTGCCGCGCACGGCGGCGATCGCCTGAGGTGTGACTACCTGGAAGCCGCCGCTGCGCCTGGCGCTATCGACATCGACGAGCACGGCCTTATTGCGCAGCGACACCGAATCTGGACGACCGTCGCCATTGCTGTCGACAAGCTGGAACCGCGCGCCACCTTCGGCGGTGACGGTCACGCCATCGGCGCAGCGCATGATCTGGCGCGCCGTGCCGGCGACGCGTTCAAGCGTGCAGCCGGCGGACTGCGCCGATGCCTGCCCTGCCCAAAGCCCCGCCCAAAGCAACGTCGTCGCGGCAATGGCGGTGGCCAGACAAGGGCGACCGTACGATACTGTCTCCATGATATCCCCCTGTAGCAATTTCCGCCCCACGACCGAATAGCGCACTCTAACCCCGCCTCGCCCGGCACCGCAATGCGCTTGGCGGCAGTTACACAGGCGATCAGACCATCCCGCGTTCCATCAAAGCGCCTCCGGCGATGGTCCGATATAGCGGGCACGGGGGCGGATCATGGTTCCACTGGTCACCTGTTCGATGGCATGCGCGAGCCATCCGGCGGTCCGGGAAAGCGCGAAAATCACAAGCGGCGCGTCGTCGGGAAGGTCGAAGTGCCCGGCCATCGCAGCGAGCGCGAAATCGATATTCGCGGGCTCGCCCAACAGCTCTACGCCGAGAGCGGCAATCTCGGCGTAGAGCTTCGGCATCTCGAACGAACGCATGATCGCCGCCGCGCGAGGATCACCGTCTGGATAGAGCTTATGACCAAAGGCCCGCACCACGCCTTCGGTCGCCAACATCATCCTGATCGCCTCTCGCGCGCCGATTTCCTGCGACAACTCCATCAGCCGCACGGCGCCTTGCCAGGCACCGCCATGGCGAGGGCCGGTCAGCGTCGAAAGGCCGGACAGCGTGGCTGCGGCCAGTGAAGCGCCCGACGAGGCGGTGACGCGTGCCGCGAATGCGGAGACGTTGAGTTCGTGTTCGGCGGCAAGTACCAGTGCCCGCCTGATGGGCTCCGCGGCCTCCGGCCGATCCCAGCTCTGCGCAAGACGCTCGTGCAGCGGCAGGTCGGGCATCTGGCTTGGAGCAAGTGCGGCTGCCACCGTGGCAAGCACCTGCCCCGCTTCCGACTTCAGCGCGGCGGGCGCGCGGCCCAAAGCCGGCAGATCCGCCGCCGCTCTCCTCGCCAGCAAGACGAAAGCGCCTGATATCCTTGATGGCTCGCCTGCGGGCAACTCGATCGGCGGGCATATGGCCGACGGGCTCTCCCACAACAGGGCCGCGACCTGCTCGAACGTCGCCTGTTCGGACAAGGTGACCGCCTCGCGACCGCGATAGTAAAGCCGGCCATCCGCGATCGTCGAAATCGCTGTCGGCAGGACCGGCTCGCCCCAGTCGATCGTCTCGGCGGCAATCGCCTCCGCCTTTCGCCTGCCGGCATTGCGCTTGGCCAGACGCGCAACATCCCCGGAGTGATAGAGGCTCCGGCGGCTATCGGCTTCATCGGGCTTCGCACGGATGCGACCGCGGCTGACATTGGCATAGAGCGTCTGCGGTTTCGTCCCGAGCTGTTCCAACGCTTCCTCAGCCGTCAGCCACATTATACCGGCCTCTTACATTGATCTTATTCATCAAGATTGACGTCAATCTATCTAGGCCCGATCTTTCTTGGCGTAAAGGAGAAACGCAATGAAGAACGGCTTGGAAGATGTGGTTGCAGCGGAGACCCAACTATCCGATGTGGACGGTGAACGCGGGCGCCTGGTGATACGAGGCGTCTCGCTGGACGATCTCGTTCCCGGCGAGACATATGAGGGTGTCGCAGCATTGTTGCTCGACGGACTGATGGAACGTCCGATCAGCGCGACCATACTGCGTTCGCTGCTTGGGGCCGCGAGGGTCGAACTCTATTCGCATATCACGCATCTGGACGAAGGGCTTCTGGCGCTCCCGCCCGTCGATGCCATGCGCGCGATGATCGCGCGCCTTGCCGACGGTCAGGATTTCGATACGGCTCTGCATCTGATGGCAGCGCCAGCCGTGTTCCTGCCCGCCATCCTCAGGCTGCAGGCCGGCCAGCTGCCGGTGGTGCCGGATGCGTCCCTGTCGCAGTCCGCGGACATATTGCAGATGATGACCGACAGGATGCCGAGCACGGAGCAGGCGGCGGCGCTGGACGCCTATCTGGTGACGATCTCGGATCATGGATTGAACGCTTCGACCTTCGCCTCGCGCGTCGTCGCCTCCACCCAGGCGGACCTGACATCCTCGGTACTGGCCGCCATCGGCGCCCTGAAAGGACCGCTTCATGGCGGCGCGCCCGGCCCTGTGCTTGATATGCTGGATGCGATCGGAACCGAAGCCAACGCCCATGCATGGCTGACGGCAGCACTTGATCGCGGAGAACGGCTGATGGGGTTCGGGCACCGGATCTATCGCGTTCGCGATCCGAGAGCCGACGCGCTGAAGAATGCGCTCTCGCCTCTGGTCCGCTCCGGCCAGGTCGATCGTGAATGGATGGCGCTCGCAGCATCAGTCGAGCGAGTGGCCCTTGCCATCCTCAGGGAGCGGAAGCCGGACCGGCCGCTCGACGTCAATGTGGAATTCTACACGGCGTTGCTTCTCGAATCGCTTGGTTTTGAGCGGCAGGCCTTTACCGGCGTCTTCGCGATCGGGCGCACTGTGGGCTGGATCGCGCATGCTCGGGAGCAGGCACTCAACGGCCGATTGATCCGCCCCCGCTCGATCTATACCGGCCCTCTACCAAAGGTCGCATAATCCGAAAAACTCAACACTAATAGAGATTTAGCGAATATTTACTCAAATCCCATAGATTTGCCCGGCGTGCGATTTGGCACGCTTGGCATATCGGGGTTTGTCCATGGTCGGATTTCTATCAAGCATCGGCTCCTCCAGCAGCGCCGTGCTGGACGCGTTGAACAAGTCGCAGGCAATCATCGAATTCGACCTCACCGGAAAGATTCTGACGGCCAACGAGAATTTCTGCAAGGCGATCGGCTATGAGCTCAGCGAGATCGTCGGCAAGCATCACCGGATGTTCGTCGATCCGGCCGAGGCGAACTCTAGGGATTATGCGGATTTCTGGGCCCGTCTCGGCGAAGGCAAGTTCGACCAGCGCCAGTATCGACGCATCGCCAAGGGCGGCCGCGAGATCTGGATCGAGGCGACCTACAATCCGATCTATCGCGGCAACAAGCCATACAAGGTGATGAAGTTCGCGACGGACATCACCGCCGCCAAGAAGCAGGCGGCCGAGGACAAGGGCAAGCTCGAAGCACTGTCGCGCGCGCAGGCGGTGATCGAGTTCACGCCTGAGGGCAACATCATCACGGCCAACGAGAATTTCCTGGCGACGCTCGGCTATTCCTTGTCCGAGATCGTCGGCAAGCATCACTCGATGTTCTGCGAAGCGGATTACAGCCGTTCCGCCGAGTACAAGGCCTTCTGGGCGAAACTGGCAGCCGGCGAGTTCGCGGCCGATCAGTTCAAGCGGATCGCCAAGGGCGGGCGCGAGATCTATATCCAGGCGTCCTACAATCCGATCCTCGATGCGTCGGGCCGCGTCTTCAAGGTCGTGAAGTTCGCAACCGATGTCACCGAGCGGATGAAGGTCGTCAATGATCTCGGCGCCGGCCTCGCCCGTCTTTCCGAATGCAATATCCGCCAGACCATCGACGAGCCCTTCGTCGGCGAATTCGAGACCTTACGCCGCGACTTCAACACCTCGATCGGCGCATTCCAGGCGACGCTCGTAAAGGTGCTGCAGCAGACCAACGCGCTGAACGGCAACAGCCAGGAAATGCGCGACGCCGCCGAGCAGCTCTCTGCGCGGACGAAGGAACAGGCGGTCTCGCTCGAGGAGACGTCTGCCGCGCTTGAAACGGTAACGGCGACGGTCAAGTCCTCGACCGAAAACACGCAGGCGACACGCCAGTTGGTGCAAAGCGCCCGCGCCTCGGCCTCGACCTCCGCTGCCGTGGTGCGCGAGACGATCACCGCCATGCAGCGGATCGCCTCGGCTTCGAAGGAAATCGGCCAGATCATCGGCGTCATCGACGAGATCGCTTTCCAGACGAACCTTCTGGCGCTCAACGCGGGTGTCGAGGCGGCGCGTGCCGGCGAAGCCGGCAAGGGATTTGCCGTCGTTGCCCAGGAAGTGCGCGAACTGGCGCAGCGTTCGGCCAAGGCCGCCAAGGAGATCAAGGGTTTGATCGAGAATTCCGGCAAGGAAGTCAACGAAGGCGTTCGCCTCGTCGACGCGACCGGCACGGCGCTCAACGAGATCGAGACCTTCGTCGAATCGATCGACACCAACATGACCGCACTCGCGACCGCCGCGGCCGAGCAATCGACCGGCCTTTCGGAGATCAACAATGCCGTCTCGCAGATCGACCGGATGACGCAGCAGAACGCCGGCATGGTGGAGCGCACGACGGGCATCAGCTCGGAGCTCGCATCGGGTGCGGCGCTGCTGGCTGAGCTGGTCAACCACTTCAAGCTCAACCGACGCGGCATGATCCGGGATCAGGGGCCGGAAGCCGCTGCTCCGGTGCGGGGACAGCGCGCGGCCTGAGGCGACGGATCGCAAATTTGGAAATGAAAAAGCCGCCGCATCGTTGGATGTCGGCGGCTTTTGTTGTTTCGGGAATATCCCGGCGGTGGCTCCGCAACGAAATCACCTTGCCTCATTATTTGTGATCGAGGTCGGCAAGTGCGTCGTCCATGAAGGGGCTGAGATCGGAGTCGGTCTCATCCGCCTGCGCTATCAGGAGTGATTGGCGACGGCACTCCTCGACAAATCCGGGCTGCCGTGTGTCAGGCACCCAAATCCGGATGGGGCGCATGCCGGCGACCTTAGGCGCTTCACGCCCCTTGCGCACTACAGACACAATCGTCGGCTCCTGAGTTCGTTGGGCTTGGGTTCACCCTACGACTGAGCGTTAACTTCGTCCACTCCGCACTCATTTCCGTGCGTGTCACCGAACCTTAGCCACCCCAAGTCCTTGACCAAAAGCAAAAAGGCCGCTCTCGAAAGCGGCCTTCTCTATCGTCTTGCGACTATGTCTTAAACCAACCGGCTCTGCTCGGTCGCCGCTTCGATGAAGCTCTTGAACAGCGGGTGCGGTTCGAGCGGGCGGGATTTCAGTTCCGGGTGGTACTGGACGCCGATGAACCACGGATGATCCGGGTATTCGACCGTTTCCGGCAGCACGCCGTCCGGCGACATGCCGGAGAAGACGAGGCCGCAGTTTTCCAGACGGTCCTTGTAGTCGATGTTGACTTCGTAGCGGTGGCGGTGGCGCTCGGAGATGTCGGTCGAGCCGTAGATCTCGGCGATCTTGGTGTCCTTCTTGAGCGCGGCCTTGTAGGCGCCGAGGCGCATCGTGCCGCCGAGGTCGCCGGCAGCGTTGCGCTTCTGCAGCTCATTGCCCTTGACCCATTCGGTCATCAGGCCGACGACAGGCTCGTCGGTCTTGCCGAACTCGGTCGACGAGGCCTTCTCGATGCCGGCCAGATGACGGGCCGCTTCCACGACTGCCATCTGCATGCCGAAGCAGATGCCAAAATAGGGAACGTTGCGCTCGCGGGCGAACTGGGCGGCGAGGATCTTGCCTTCCGAGCCACGCTCGCCGAAGCCGCCGGGCACGAGGATGCCATGGACCTTTTCGAGATAGGGCGCCGGATCTTCCTTTTCGAAGACTTCCGATTCGATCCACTCGAGATTGACCTTCACGCGGTTGGCGATGCCGCCATGGTGCAGCGCTTCGATCAGCGACTTGTAGGCGTCCTTGAGACCGGTGTACTTGCCGACGATCGCGATCGTGACCTCGCCCTCAGGCGTGCGGATCCGATTGCAGACCTCTTCCCAGGAATCAAGGCGCGGCTTGGGCGCAGGCTCGATGCCGAAGGCGGCCAGGACTTCGTTGTCGAGGCCTTCCTTGTGGTAGGCGATCGGCACGTCGTAGATGTTGGCGACGTCGAGAGCCTGAATGACGGCGCTCTCGCGAACGTTACAGAACAGCGAGAGCTTGCGGCGCTCGGCTTCCGGAATTTCGCGATCGGCGCGAACGAGCAGAATGTCGGGGTGAATACCGAGCGCCTGCAGTTCCTTGACGGAGTGCTGGGTCGGCTTGGTCTTCAGCTCGCCGGCTGCCGGGATATAGGGCATCAGCGTCAGGTGGACATAGACGGCGGTGCCGCGCGGCAGGTCGTTGCCGAGCTGGCGGATGGCTTCCATGAAGGGCATCGCTTCGATATCGCCGACGGTGCCGCCGATTTCGCAGATGACGAAGTCGTACTCGTCATTGCCTTCGATCACGAAGTCCTTGATCTCGTTGGTGACGTGCGGGATGACCTGAACGGTCGCGCCGAGATAGTCGCCGCGGCGTTCCTTGTCGATGATGTTCTTGTAGATACGGCCGGTGGTGATGTTGTCGGTCTTGGTAGCCGAGCGGCCGGTGAAGCGCTCGTAGTGGCCAAGATCGAGATCGGTTTCCGCGCCATCGTCGGTGACGAAGACTTCGCCGTGCTGGGTCGGGCTCATAGTGCCCGGATCCACGTTCAAATAGGGGTCGAGTTTGCGCAGCCGCACCCGGTAACCACGGGCCTGCAGCAACGCTCCGAGAGCGGCGGCCGCAATTCCTTTACCGAGAGAGGAAACCACGCCGCCAGTGATGAATACGTATCGCGCCATGGGAGCTACCGCTTACCTTTTCAAAAACGATTCCACCAGCCCTAAAATTCATGTCCTGAATTTTAGGGCTCTAATTTAACAGCATTCTTCCCGCGCTTGCCGCGCGATCGCTGTCGGTGACTTCAAGACAAAAGAAAACCGGCAGACCCTGGGGCCTGCCGGCGGTTTATGCGTCGTTCGGCTTACTGCCCGCTGGGAGCAGTCGCCGGTGCCGGAGCGGCAGGCGTCGTGGCCTGCGGTGCTGCCGGAGCAGTTTCAGTCGCTGCCGGAGCCGGCGTGGTCGCGGCGGGAGCCGGTGCGGTGGCTGCAGGAGCAGCCGGAGCGGTCGCGGCAGGAGCAGCAGGTGCGTCACCGCCGGTCGGAACGCCGTTGCCGGCAGGAGCCGCAGGTGTAGCCGGAGCGGCGGCGCCGTTCTGCTGCTGGCCGCCGAGCGAATCGAGAATGCCGTTGCCCTGCCCGCTCGTTGCCGGAATGCGGTTCAGGATATCCGTCGGACGGCTTTCGTAGCGATTCAATACGCCGAGGCCGAGCGAGGTGATGAAGAAGAGTGCTGCGAGGATCGCGGTCGTGCGGGTCAGCGCATTGGCCGTGCCGCGTGCAGACATGAAGCCCGAACCGCCGCCGATACCGAGGCCACCGCCTTCGGAGCGCTGGATGAGCACAACGCCGACAAGCGCCAGCACGATCATGAGATGAATGACAATCAATACGGTCTGCATGGGTCCAGTCCTGCCGGCGCGAAGCGGGCATAAAGTAAAATTCTGGCGCTCTTTACATGAGGTGATCCGCTATTCCAAGCCCTTTGGCCCGGAATATACACGCATCTCAAGAGAGCAACGCCTCATATGCGCCGTAGATGGCGAGGAAATCGGTTGCTTTCAAGCTCGCGCCGCCGATCAGCGCGCCGTCGACATTGGCGACGCCCATCAATTCCTTGGCGTTGCCCGGCTTGACCGAGCCGCCATAGAGGATGCGGAACTTGCGGCCATTGTCGCCGAAGCGGGCGACAAGCTCGGCACGCATGAAAGCATGCGCCTTCTCGACATCCTCGACCGTCGGCGTGACACCGGTGCCGATCGCCCAGACGGGCTCGTAGGCAATCACGGTGGTTTCAGGCGTGGCGTTCTCCGGCACGGAGGCCGATAGCTGACGCTTGATGATATCGAGTGCCTGGCCGGCCTGGCGCTCGGCAGCAGTCTCACCGATGCAGACGATCGCCGTCAGGTCGGCGGCAGCGGCGGCTTCGGCCTTGGCGCGCACCAGATGGTCCGTCTCGGCATGATCGGTGCGGCGTTCGGAATGGCCGACGATGACATAGGTGCCGAAGCAATCGGCGATCATTTCAGCCGAGAGATCGCCGGTATGGGCGCCTTCGGGATTCTGGTGGCAATCCTGCGCGCCGATCGCAAGCGGGCTGTCGGTGCAGAGCGCGGTCGCTACGTAAAGCAACGTCGCCGGCGGGCAAATCAGCGCTTCCACCTTGTTGGAAAGAGGACCCTGGACACCCGAGGCGATCGCCTTGATCTGATCCAGCGAGGCACGCGTGCCGTTCATTTTCCAGTTTCCCGCCACAAGCGGTCGCACGTCAGGTGTCATGCCGGCCTTCCCCATTTCTCCGTCAGCACGGGCCTTAGCAAAAGCATGCGGCAATGAAAAGGTTTGGGACGCTTACGTAAGGGAAATCGCGGCGTTTTGCGGCGCAAATGCTTAAAATTTGTCAGCCGTGTTGCCTAAACTATCACTAGCCCCCTCAATTCTAGGAGGCCAATATCCAGTTCAGCGTCTGGCGCCAATCGATCATGCGGATCGGCGTCCCGTGATTGCCCGTCTGGTACAGCGTGAAATGCGTCGGGTAGCGCGATTTGATCAGCGTTTCGAACAGCGCCTGCTGGTCGGCAGCGGCGTAGGTCGGGTCGCGGCTGCCGTGGGCGAACCAGAGCGGCAGCTTGGCCTTGTAGAAGGCGCTCTTCATAAAATCGGGATCGGCAACCCCACTCATGATGACCATACCCTTGAGGCGCTTGACCGTCTCGGCGTCGCGCGTCGCGCCCCAGCAGATCTGGCTGCCCATGGAGGCGCAGGTGAGGATGATCGGCCGGCCCGGCGCCTGGGCGCTGGCGTAGCGGATGAGGCCCGCGACAGCGGTCACGCCGTCGCTGTCGAAGGTCTTGACCGAAGGTGCGTAATAGACGCCACCATTGCCGGCGACGAGGTTTTTCAGCCGGTTGAAGTTGCCGCCGAAGGTGTAATCGTTGACGCCGAGGCGGCGGTCGCCGTCGCGACCGTGGATGAAGATGACCGTAAAGGCGGCACCGGCGCTCGGCCCTACCCTCGCGACGTCCAGCTTGACGCCATCGAGCGACAGCGTCTCGTTGTTCTGCAGCTTGCGGATGCCGAGCGAGACGTATTTCTGCTGCGTGCGTTTTTCCGGGATCTGGTCGCGGCCGTTGATATCGCGCATCTCATCGTAGTCGATGACATCGAAGGCGCCGCCATTGCCGGTCTGAAGCGTCGTCTGGCTGGAAAACAGGTCGTCCTTGAAGGGTGGCAAGGTGTCGGCAGCACCAAGATCAGCCGATGCGACCATGAAAAAGGCCGCAATTGCTGTGATAGTTATGCAATGACTTGTGGACATTCGCATGCGCAAGGTTCCCTGAGGCGTCTGGCCGCTTGCCATTCGGCGACCCAGGACGCAAATCATTTCTTAATGAAAGTCCGCCCGATGAGGTGGCGTCGCGTATCGAGGTGCTTTCTGGCAGAGTCTGCCTGATTCGCAAACGTGACATGAATTGCGGTGATTTTGGGTCAGGCTCAAGCGCAAGCGGCCACCCCACGACAAGATGAAGATCTGAACGGCTCCATGGACGATAGCAACGACCTCTTTTCCGGAATGCCCCTGACCAAGAAGCAGGAGGATGCGCCCAAGCCGGCCGCGGCAGCCCCCGCGCCCGTCGCCGCTCCGGCTGCGCCGAGCGCTGCCGCCAATGCCGCGCCACGGCAGGCACCGCCGGCGAATTCCACGTCGGAAGACTACGGCGCGTCGTCGATCCGCGTTCTCGAGGGTC
>NZ_DDHH01000172.1:13497-56620 GCF_002338015.1 Rhizobium sp. UBA1881 | reverse complement strand
CCTGTGGGGGAGATGCCCGGCAGGGCAGAGGGGGGTATCCCCGGCAGAACGCCGAACTTGAAGCGCCCTCATTCCGCCGCCTCCCGACCCTGCGCCAGCATCTCGCCGACATGGCCGTGCTCGCGGCGGTCCTCACAGTGATCCGTATCCGAGCAGACGAACATGCGGCCGCCCTTGTCGTCCAGGATCACCTCGTCGAGATAGACGTCTTCCGCGCCGCAGAGCGCGCAAGGCTTGCCGAAGCGCTGGATTTCGAAGGGGTGATCCTCGAAATCGAGGCTGACGACTTCGGTATAGGGCGGGACGGCGTAGATGCGTTTTTCGCGGCCGGCGCCGAAGAGCTGCAGGGCGTCCGACATGTGCATTTTCGGATTGTCGAATTTCGGCGTCGGCGACGGGTCCATGACGTAGCGGCCGGCGACCTTGACCGGGTAGGCGTAGGTCTTGGAGATGCGGCCGTTATGGGCGATGTCCTCGTAGAGCTTGACGTGCATGAGGCCGTATTCCTCGAGCGCGTGCATCTTGCGGGTCTCGGTCTCGCGCGGCTCGAGGAAGCGCAGCGGCTCGGGGATCGGCACCTGGTAGACCAGAACCTGGCCCGCCCCGAGTTTTTCTTCCGGGATGCGGTGGCGGGTCTGGATGATGGTGGCATCCTTGGTGTGGGTGGTGACCGCGACATTGGCGACCTTCTGGAAGAAGGCGCGGATGGAGACGGCATTCGTCGTGTCGTCGGCGCCCTGGTCGATGACCTTCAACACGTCATCGGGGCCGATGATCGAGGCTGTGACCTGCACGCCGCCGGTGCCCCAGCCATAGGGCATCGGCATTTCGCGCGAGGCGAAGGGCACCTGATAGCCGGGGATGGCGATCGCCTTCAGGATGGCGCGGCGGATCATCCGCTTGGTCTGTTCGTCGAGATAGGCGAAGTTGTACGTGGCGAGATCGCTCATTCGGCTGCCTCCTTGAGATCGTCATCGCCGCCGGTGCGGGCGGCGTCGAAGTCGTTGCGCATGCGGCGGACGAGATCGAGCTCGGCCTGGAAATCGACGTAGTGCGGCAGCTTCAGATGCTCGACGAAGCCGGTCGACTGGACGTTATCGGCATGCGAGATGACGAATTCCTCATCCTGCGCGGGCGCGGTGACATCCTCGCCGAGTTCGCCGGCGCGCAACGCACGATCGACCAGCGACATGGACATCGCCTTGCGCTCGCTCTGGCCGAAGACCAGCCCGTAACCACGGGTGAACTGCGGCGGCGCCTTGGACGAGCCCTTGAACTGGTTGACCATCTGGCATTCCGTAACCTGGATGGAACCGAGCGAGACCGCGAAGCCGAGCTCGGGCACATCGAACTCCACCTCGACTTCGCCGATGCGGATTTCGCCGGTGAAAGGGTGGTTGCGGCCATAGCCGCGCTGGGTGGAATAGCCGAGCGCAAGCAAGAAGCCCTCGTCGCCACGGGCGAGCGCCTGCAGGCGCAGATCGCGGCTCATCGGGAATTCCATCGGCTCGCGGGTGAGATCGCCGATCTCGTGATCCTCGGGCATTTCGCCATCGCCCTCGATCAGGCCTTCATGGGCGAGGATCTCGGAGACGCGCATGACGCGGCCGGTTTCGGCCTCGCGCAGCACCGGCTCCTCGACGGCGCCATCCTCGAGCAGCGAGGGGTCGAGCAGACGATGCGTATAGTCGAAAGTCGGGCCGAGCAGCTGGCCGCCGGGCAGATCCTTGTAGGTGGCGGACACACGGCGCTCGATCTTCATTTGAGCCGTGTCGATCGGCTGCGAATAGCCGAAGCGCGGCAGGGTCGTGCGGTAGGCGCGCAACAGGAAGATCGCCTCGATCATATCACCGCGCGACTGGCGCACGGCGAGTGCCGCCAGCGTGCGGTCGTAAAGCGAGGCTTCGGCCATGACGCGGTCGACGGCGAGCGTCAGCTGCGCGACGATCTGCTCGATGCCGATGGCGGGAAGCGCGCGATCACCGCGGCGGCGATCGGCGAGCAGACGGTGGGCATTCGAAATGGCGGCCTCGCCACCTTTGACGGCAACATACATGGGTCACATCTCCGTTGCGGTGATCTTGGTGGTGCGCGGCAGGCAGACGAAACGGCTGCCGGAGGTGAGCACGATGTCGACGCCGCGCGGGAAGAGCACGCGATTTTCCGTCCACAGATGCAGGAAGCGCTCGGGGAGCCCAAGCGGCGCGACGTCGGTGACGGTCTTGATGCCGGGGCCCATCAGCGCGAGGCGACGACCGCCTTCGAGATCGGGCAACTCGATGACGAGCGTCGTCGAACGATCGGGATATTCCTGGGTGCCGGAGGCAAACAAGCCGAAGGAGGAGAGCGTGGCGCCTTCATCGACAAAGGCGAAACGGGCTTCGGCCTTTTCCGGCGTCACCGGCGCACCGGTGTGGAAGCCGAGCCATTGCGGCGTGGCGGACTTGGCCAAGGCCGGCGAGAGCCAGACGGGGGTGTCGTGATCGCACAGCGTCAGCGCGATGGCACCGGCGGCGATGCCGAGCGGCGCCGGCGGCTCGGCATCGGGCGACACGGTCTGGATGGTGCCGGGGCGGGCCATGGCATCCATCATCAGCTTGAAGACGCTCTGGGCGTGGAACACCGGCTCGGCGAAACCGCCGGAGAGAGCATCAGCGTTATGCGTTTCGGTCTTGATTGGCATCAGTCGTCTCCGCGAACCATGGTGAAGAAGTCGACCCGGGTGGCCGCGGTCTCGTCGGCCTTCTTGTTATCGGCATCGGCGACGCGGGCGGTCATCGGCGCAAGCAGGGTGGTTTCGATGGTGTCGCGGGTGGCCGGCTCCTGCCAGAGCGCATCGAAGATCGCCGAGAGGCGGGCCTTTTCGCGATCGGTGCCGAGCGCCTGGGCGTGGCCAATGGTGCCGGAAGCGAGGCGGATGGTGGCGCGGGTGACGGTGACCTCGCCGAGATTGAAGGCGGCACCGCCACCGCCCATGCGGCCGCGCACCATGACGAGGCCGGTTTCGGGGCCGCGCACGGCTTGCGCCACCGGCTTTTCCACCAATGCCTGCCAGGCCGCTTCCAGCTCCTGCCGCTCGGCGCGGGCGAGGAGATCGACGGTGCGCTTGCGCGCCCGGTCGCCCTCACTCAGCTCGGTCTTGCCTACCTTCTTTTCCGCTAAGGTCATCGCCACATCCTTTAAATGTCTATTGATATAGACAACCATACAAGCTATACCTAGACCTAAATCGCCGAGGTGACAAGCGTGTGACATTTCGGGGGCGCATAAGATAAAGGGCTAAAATGGCTGGGCAGGTTCAGAGACAGACGGGCGTGGCGCTGTGGCGGCAGATCGCCGACCGGATTCGCCAGGCGATCAGCGCCGGCGCATACGACGAGACGGGCATGGTACCGCCGGAGATGACGCTGGCCACGCAGTTCGGCGTCAACCGGCACACGGTGCGCAGCGCGCTGGCGGCTCTGGCGCAGGAAGGGATCGTGCGCGCCGTGCAGGGTCGCGGTACGCTGATCGAGCGCAAGGAACGGCTGAACTTTCCGATCAGCAAGCGGACGCGCTTCAACAGCGGCATCGGCGAGCAGGCGCGCGAGACCCGCGGGCTGCTGCTCGGCCATGGCGAGGAAGCGGCCAGCGACGAGGTGGCGCGCTGGCTGAAGCTTGCGCCCGGTACAAACGTGATCCGGCTGGAGACGGTGCGCAAGGCGGATGGGCGGCCGGTCTCGAGCGCGACCTCGTGGTTTCCGGCGGCGCGCTTCGCGGGCATGCGAGATGCCTACGAGACGACGGAATCGATCACCCGCGCCTTCGCCGCACTCGGCCTATCCGACTATATCCGCGCCACCACCGAAATCACCGCCGCCCACGCCGAAGCCGCCGACCTCTCGGCGCTGGAGCTGACGCCGGGCGCGATCGTGCTGATCACCAAGGCGATGAACACCGATCTCGATGGCGTGCCGGTGCAATATTCGGTGACGCGCTTTGCCGCCGACAGGGTGCAGTTTACGATTGAGAATTGAGGGGAGGCTCACCGGCCAGAGGCGGAGGGCCATTGCTGCGCGGCGTGTAAGATACGGAGGATGCGGACGGTTTCGCCGCTGATGCTATAGATCAGGAGATAGTGCCGATGCACGACGAACTCCCGCATTCCCTTCACGCGCCCGGGCCGCCCCATCGACGGAAACAGTTCCAGCCGCACCGCGGCGCGGGAAAACACATGGTCCAGTGCAATTGCCGCATTGATATCGGCTGCCCCGACAAACTCAAAGATGGATTGTCGGTCGATCGTCGCCTGGCGCGTCCAATGAACGGCCACGATTGCTAACGCATCAGTTTTGGCGCGCCGCATAACGACGCCGGGCAAATTCCGCTTCCACCTCATCGTTGGATATCAGATCGCCGGCATTGGCGGCGTCCAGTCCGATTTGAACCTCGCGCCGGAACCACCGGTCATATTCGGCATCGTTCTGCTGGCTCTCCACATACTCACGCATCAACCCCAGAAGCAGTTGCTCCGCGCTCTGATCCTGCGCTCTGGCGGCCTCGCCAAACGCTGTTTTGAGATCTTCATCGATACGAAAGGTAAATACGGCGTCCGGCACGACGTGCTCCATCTGTCACAGAGACGATGCAGCGTAGCACACGGACATTTCGAACGCCAAATGCCGTCTTCGGATCGTTAAGCGCGGGATTGGAGATCCGGGCAAGATGAAGGGCAATCCCCTCACCTCGCCTCCCAGGGAAAGTGCCCTGCCCCGTTGCCGGCGTCGAAGTCGGTGGAGAGGCTGAGGTCGCGCCAGGTGGCGTGTTCGGTGGCTCTTCGCGCGTCGTTTTGCTCGATGGCGCGGATGGCGTCGCTGCCAAGCGGAAGGCGTAGCGGCGGGTTGTCGAGGCTGGCGAGGTGGAGGATGGCGGCGGCGGCTTTTGCTGGGTCGCCGGGCTGCCTGCCGTCGTAGTCGCGCTGGTAGCGGGCCATCTTGCCGACGGTTTCGTCATATTCGGGGCGGCCTTCGCGGAGCGTGGTGGAGGCGCCGGCGAAATCGGTGCGGAAACCGCCGGGCTCGACGATGCTGACCTTGACGCCGAGCGGGCCGACTTCACGGCTCAAGGCCTCGGAGAAGCCCTCGACGCCCCATTTGGCCGCCGCGTAGGGCGCGCGTCCGGCCGGGCCGATGCGGCCGCCGACGGAGGAGACCTGGATGATGTGGCCGGCGCCCTGTCCGCGCATCAGAGGCAATGCCGCCTTGGTGACGATGATGGTGCCGAAGAGATTGGTTTCGATCTGGGCGCGGAAATCTGTGAGGCTGGTATCCTCGACCGATCCGACATCGCCATAGCCGGCATTGTTGACGAGGACATCGAGGCGGCCGAAGCGTTCGACGGCGGCCTTGACGGCCTGCTCCGCCGATTGCTCGTCGGTCACATCAAGCGAAATCGTCAAGACACTGGCGGGATAGCGCTGCTTGATATCGTCGAGCTGGGCGGGGTTGCGCGCGGTGGCGACCAGATTGTGCCCCTCAGCTAAAACCGCTTCCGCAAGCGCCCTGCCGAGGCCGCGCGAACTGCCTGTAATCAACCAAACCTGTGACATCCGAAATCTCCTTGATCCGTCGAAAGACCATATAGGCCTGACGGTATCTTCTTGAAAGAAGGTACCGGATGGATCTATACATACCTTATGGTAACTGAACTAAACGATGGTACATTCGACTTCTGCGAGACGCTGACGGATGCCGAGGACGCGCTTGCCCGCGAGATGCTGGAGCGCGCCAGCGCCAAGTGGCCGCTGCGCGTCATGCATATCCTTGCCGAGGCCAAGGGGCCGCTGCGCTTCTCACGGGTTCTGGAACGGGTGGAGGGCATCAGCCAGAAGGTGCTGACGCAGACATTGCGGACGCTGGAGGCCGATGGTCTCGTGACGCGCACGCTCTACCCGCAGGTGCCGCCGCGCGTGGAATACGAGCTGACGCCGCTGGGCGGCGAGCTGCTTGTGGAAGTGGTCGGGCTCTGGCAATGGATCGCCAACCGGCTGCCGGATTTCGAGGCGGCGCGGAAGCCGAAGGGTCAGACGGAAAACGGACCCGAGAACTAAGTAACTTCCGGTCTATCCGGAGAGGCGCCGCGCATCGGAGAGACGCGCGGCGCGATGATATTTAGTGCGCGCCGGACATGTCGCCGAGGACTTCCTTGGAAGCGACGGTCGAATCGGCGTTGAGCTTGTAGACCATGGGAACACCGGTCGCGAGGTTGACGCCGAGGATCTGTTCCTTGGTGAGCTTGTCGAGCACCATGACCAGCGAGCGCAGCGAGTTGCCGTGAGCGGCGACCAGAACGGTTTCGCCGCGCAGCACGCGGGGCAGGATTTCCGTCAGGTAATAGGGCCAGACGCGGGCGCCGGTGTCACGCAGGCTTTCGCCACCCGGAGGGGGAACGTCGTAGGAGCGGCGCCAGATGTGGACCTGCTCTTCGCCCCACTTGGCGCGGGCATCGTCCTTGTTGAGGCCGGAGAGATCGCCGTAGTCGCGCTCGTTCAGCGCCTGATCCTTGATCGTCTCGAGGCCGGTCTGGCCGACGTTTTCAAGGATGATCTTCAGCGTGTCCTGGGCGCGCTTCAGGTCGGAGGTGAAGGCGATGTCGAACTTGATGCCGGTTTCGGCAAGCGCCTTGCCGCCGGTGTTGGCTTCCTGAACGCCGAGCTCTGTGAGCTCCGGGTTCTTCCAGCCGGTGAAAAGGTTCTTCAGGTTCCAGTCGCTCTGGCCGTGGCGAACGAGGACGAGGGTACCGCTCATTATAAATTCCTCCTGATGAGATCAGTGTTGGGAGAGCCCGAGAACATCGAGCATGGAATAGAGACCCGGCTTCTTGTCGCGCGCCCAGAGGGCCGCCTTGACGGCGCCGCGCGCGAAGATGGAGCGGTCGCCGGCGCTGTGGGCCATGGAGACACGCTCGCCCTCGCCGGCGAAGATGACGGAATGTTCGCCGATGACGGAGCCGCCGCGAAGCGTGGCAAAGCCGATCGTGCCCGCTTCGCGCGCGCCGGTGTGGCCATCGCGGACGCGCACGGAATGGGTGGCAAGATCGATGCCGCGGCCCTTGGCGGCGGCTTCGCCCAGCAGCAGCGCGGTGCCCGAGGGGGCGTCGACCTTGCGCTTGTGGTGCATTTCGAGGACTTCGATGTCCCAATCGGCGGGATCGAGCGCGCGCGCCGCCTGCTCGACCAGCACGCTCAAGAGATTGACGCCGAGGCCCATATTGCCGGACTTGACGATGCGGGCATGGCGGCTGGCGGCCGAGATCTTCTGTTCGTCCTCGACCGAGCAGCCCGTGGTGCCGATGATGTGGACGATGCGGGCCTGGGCGGCAAGTGCGGCGAATTCATTGGTGGTCGCGGGCGTGGTGAAATCGAGCACGCCATCGGCGTGCAGGAAGGCGGCCAGCGGATCGTCGGTGATCGCGACGCCGTTGGGGCCGAGACCCGCGATCTCGCCGGCATCCTTGCCGATGAAGGGCGAGCCCGGGCGGCCGACGGCTGCGTGCAGCACGACGCCTTCGATCTCGTGCACCATGCGGATGAGCGCCTGTCCCATGCGGCCCGCTGCACCAACCACCACCAGTTTCATCGCAGCATCGCTCATGTCAGGCGTCCATCATTCACGTATCAGAAAGTCTCGGAGGCCGCTGGCCTCTGAAGGTTGTTGAGGCGAGCGTAAAGACCGTCGCTGCGCTTCGCAAGCGTCTCGTGATTGCCCTCTTCGACGACGCGGCCCTGCTGCATGACGACGATCTTGTCGGCGCGCACGACCGTCGAGAGACGGTGGGCGATGACGACGACGGTGCGGCCGGTCATGGCCTCGTCGAGCGCCTTCTGGACAGCGGCTTCCGATTCTGTGTCGAGCGCGGAGGTCGCTTCGTCGAGCAGCAGGATCGGAGCATTGCGCACCAGCGCGCGTGCGATCGACAGGCGCTGGCGCTGGCCGCCCGAGAGCGTCACGCCGTTTTCACCGACCGGCGTGTCGTAGCCTTCCGGCTGGGCGAGAATGAAGTCGTGGGCGTAAGCGAGACGCGCTGCTTCCTCGACCTCGGCATCGCTGGCGTCGGGGCGACCATAGCGGATGTTGTCGCGGATCGAGCCTTCGAAGAGATAGGGCTGCTGCGAGACATAGGCCAGCTGCTCGCGCAGCGACTTCTTGGTCACATGGGCGATGTCCTGGCCGTCGATCAGGATCTCGCCGGCCTTCGGATCGTAGAAGCGCGGGATGAGATTGATGATGGTCGACTTGCCGGCGCCGGAGGGGCCGACGAGCGCGGTGGTCTTGCCACCTTCGGCAACCATGTTGACGCCATCGAGCACATTGTCGTTGCCATAGGCGAAGGCCACGTCCTTGAGTTCGATACGTGCTTCGGTGACGATCAGCGGTTTCGCATCCGGCAGGTCGCGCTGGCGCGGCTCCATGTCGAGCAGCTCGTAGATCATCCGCGCGTTGACGGCGGCGCGTTCCATCTGCACCTGCAGCTTGGCAAGGCGGCGGGCCGGATCATAGGCAAGCAAAAGCGCGGTGACGAAGGAGAAGAAGGCGCCGGGCGGCACGTTCTGATAGATCGAGCGGTAGGCGGCGTAGGCAAGAACGCTGGCGACGGCGAAACCGGCGAAGCTTTCGGTCATCGGCGCATTGCGCTCGGACAGCTTGGCGATCTTGTTGCCGCGCTCTTCGGCGGCGACGATGATCTTGTTGATCTTCTGCTCGAGCTGCCGCTCCATCGTGAACGCCTTGACGATGGAGATGCCCTGAATGGTCTCCTGCATGGCGCCGAGCACGTGGCTGTTGAGATCGATGGCTTCCTTGGTGGCCTGTCGCAGGCGCTTGGAGAGATAGCGCAGCGCCAGAAGCAGCGGCGGCGCGAGAATGAGGACAGCGACGCTCAAGAGCGGGTCCTGATAGACCATGACGCCGAGCAGGGCGACGAAGGTCAGCAGGTCGCGCGCGGTGGAGGTGATCGTCAGGTTGAGGACATCGCGGATGCCACCGACATTCTGGCTGACCTGGGCGGCGATGCGGGCCGAACGCGCCTCGTTGAAATAGCCGACCGACAGCGTCATCAGATGCACGTAAAGGCGGCTCTGGTAGCGGGCGACGATGTTGTTGCCGATCTTCGACAGCGCCACCGCCTGGCCGTAGCTCGCGAAACCGCGAATGACGAAGGCGATGAAGATGGAGAGGCAGATGACCCAGACGACATCGGCGCGCCGGTTGGCGAAGGCCTCGTCGATGATCGAGCGCATGATCCAGGCCGTGAAGGCCGTCGATAGCGCGACGAGGACAAGACAGCTGATGGCGACGACGTAGCCCCAGATGTGCTCGCGGCCGTTTTCAGCGATGATGCGCTTCAAGACGGCGGTGACCGTGCCGCTGTCGACGGGGCGCTGCTGGGGATCGGATGAACGCAATAAAGACTTCCTGTCTCGTGACCATGCGAGCCGCTGCTGCGGCCCGCGCTCGAGCGGCTCTATAAAGAGTTGGCGCCCGTTTGGCTAGGTCTGTCCGGGCGCCGGACGCTGGGGGGGCTATCGACCCCAGCGGCGGCCATCGGTCGACACGCCGAAGGTGTCGGGCCGGCGGGCGTAGGACGAGAGGCCGGAGAGTGCGGCCAGCGGGTGGGTGACGACATAGGTCGGGATGGTCGAGAGCAGTGCCGTGTGCGGCGCCTTGTCCTCGAAACCGGCGCGAAACTCGGGCTTGCGCAGAGCGGCCAGGATCTTCTGGCTGATGCCGCCGGAGAGGAACACGCCGCCGCGGGCCATGAAGATCATCGCCATGTCGCCGGCGACGCGGCCGAGATAGGTCGAAAACAGCGAGATGGTCTCGACCGCGACCGGGTCGCTTTCGGCCAGCGCATGCGAGGTGATGTCGGCCGGGTCGCTGTACTTGGGCGCGATGCCATCGGCGGTGCAGATGGCGCGGTAGAGATTGACGATGCCGCGGCCGGAGAGGATCTGCTCGGCCGAGACGCGGCCCTCGATGGTTTCGACATAGGGGAAGATTTCAAGATCGCGCTTGCTGCGCGGCCCGAGATCGACGTGGCCGCCTTCGCCCGGAACCGGGATCCAGACGCCGCGCGCATGCACGAGGCCGCCGACGCCGAGGCCGGTGCCCGGTCCGAGCACGACGCGGGAAGCGACCATGTCCTCATGGGCGTCTGCATTGCCGAGGCGTTCGCGGTGTTCCGGCGCCAGATCGGAGATTGCAAGCGCCTGGGCTTCGAAGTCATTAACGACCAAGACATCCTCGATGCCCAGATTTTCGATCATCGACTTTGGACGCACAACCCAATCGCAATTGGTCAGCGGGATTTCGTCGTCGCTGATCGGGCCGGCGACCGCGAGGATGGCGGAACGCGGCTTGATCGCGCTCTTTTCCAGGATGGTGGCGCGGATGGCGTCGTCGATGGTCTTGAAATCGGCGGTGCGCACGTTCGGGAAATTCACCTGTTCGGCGTCGGCCGTCTCGATGATGGCGAAACGGGCATTGGTTCCGCCGATATCGCCGATCAGGATCGGGAAGGGCATGGAGGCGTCGCTGGTATCGAGCTGGTGCATGGCAGGTTCCATTGTTGCGCGTTCGCGCGCCGCTTATGCGTGAAGATTGGCGATCAGCCTGTCGGCCGTGGCCTCGTTGAGTGCCATTGGGATATCATAGACGATCGCAAGGCGCATCAAGGCCTTGACGTCGACGTCGTGGGGCATGGGGGTCAGCGGATCGACGAAGAAGATCAGGGCATCGACCTCGCCGGTGGCAATCAGCGCGCCGATCTGTTGGTCGCCGCCGAGCGGGCCGCTTTTCAACCGGGTGACATCAAGCGAGGGAGCGGCATCGAGAACGCGGCCGCCGGTCGTGCCGGTCGCGAAGATCGTCCAGTTCGCCTTGAGCGTCTCCTCGTTGCGGCGGGCGAATTCCGCCATGTCGTCCTTCTTCTGGTCATGCGCGATGAGCGCAAGGCACTTGCGGCCGGCCATCAGAAGCTCCCCCTCTAAATTCACTGGCATAATTCAATCGATTTGACCGCTTCTATACGAAGCGATCAGGGTTTTAAAGAGCGGTGTCGCGGTGTTCAACCGGCATCATTGCGCTGCGGGCTTGTCGTCCGGGATCGGGCCGAGATCGGGCAGCTCGTCGTCATTTGCGGCGGGCGGCGCGTCGATGGGCTGAGCGCGGAGCACTTCGGCAGCCGATGGGCCGCCATAGGTCGCGGCGCGCACGGAGGAGACCGCGGGCGCATCGAGAACCGCCTGGCAAGCCTTGGGCAGATCCGACAACATGACCTCGCGCGGCTTGACCGGTTTGGCATCCGGCTTCGGCGGCTTGGGCTTGGCCCATGGTGCAGGGCTGAACCACCAGGCGAGCGACTTGTCGCAGCCGTCGCCGGCGACGACAGGTGCCTGCGGCTTGCAATTGACGGCGCCCGGCGGGCACTTGATGCGGATGTGGAAGTGGGAATCGTGGCCGTATTCCGGGCGCAGCTTGCCGAGATTGGTGCGATCGCCCGTCCAGGTGTCGCACATCTTCTTCTTGATCGCCGGATTGACGAAGATGCGCTCGACCTGCGGATAGCTCGCGGCGCGCATCAGCAGACGGGCATGGGCCGGCGTCCAGACATTCGGGTTGATCGTCAGGAAGGCGTTCTTCTGCAGCATGGTCGTGAAGGGCAGCGCCTCGCGCTGTTCCGCCGTCATGCGGAAGTTGGGCATCGGCGTCAGCCAGATATCGGCATCGAGGCCGATCTGGTGCGAGGCGTGGCCCGTGATCATCGGGCCGCCGCGCGGCTGGGCGATATCGCCGACCAGCAGGCCCGGCCAGCCATCATATTTGGCGGCATCGCGCGACAGCTGCTCGATGGTGGAGAGCATGGCCGGATTGCCCCAGCGGCGATTGCGCGACAGGCGCATGGCCTGCCAGTTCGGACCATCGGTCGGAAGCGCCTCGGCGCCGGCCATGCAGCCCTTGGCGTAGAAGCCATAGGGTTGCGGAGCGCCTTGTGTCG
Organism: Rhizobium sp. UBA1881; assembly: GCF_002338015.1. Lineage (NCBI taxonomy): Bacteria > Pseudomonadati > Pseudomonadota > Alphaproteobacteria > Hyphomicrobiales > Rhizobiaceae > Rhizobium > Rhizobium sp. UBA1881. Next base: position 44,587 of record NZ_DDHH01000172.1, on the reverse strand, counting down.
GAAGCTGAACGCCGCCGAAGATCGCCTTGGCGCTGCCGGGGCTCGGCTGTTTCTGCTGGGCGGCGACATCGCTGGCGATAAGGCTGGCGCCGATCGCAGTGGCCAATGCCAGTTTACCGATTGAAGAGAGCGCCTGCGCGATGCGGAAAGCCATGCCGTATCCTGAACTGCTGCCGACCAAGGTCGAGTGATTTGCACCCGTTTTACCGTGAAATGCGATTCTGGTGAATCGATGTTTTTCGCGGGCGATCACGAGACATCGCGTCGGCCGGCAGCGGTGCACTCAGGCGTTGGCGATGATGTCGGCGGTTTTGCGGATACGCGACAGGCGCGGGAAGATGCGCTCGCAGGCGAAGGCGTGCATCTCGGCGGTGAACGTCGTCATCGCATCCTCGGCGGCGATGACCGCGTAGTTGTGGGCGAACGCATCGCGGATCGTGGCCTCGACGCCAAAATTGGTGGCGATGCCGGTGAGAATGACCGTCCGGATGCCGCGACGGCGCAGCTGCAGATCGAGCTCGCTGCCGTAGAATGCGCTCCATTGATGCTTGGTGATGCGCACATCCGGCGTCAGGTCAGCGATCTCGGGCGGTTCGCGCAGCGCCTCGGCCGGCAAGCCACCTTGTGGGAAGGCGATCGGTTCGTCGGTCGGCTGGTTGACAGCATCGGCATAGTCCGCGGAAAATCCGATGGTGACGAAGACGGTCGTGCCGCCGGCCGCTTTCAGCGACTTGGCGATCGCGGCGGTATTTTCGATCACCTGCTGAGCGGAATGAGGCGCGACGGGCCTGGAAATGATAAAGCCCTGCAAATCGATGGAGATCAGGGCGGTGGTCTTGGGATCGTAGAGGGACATGAAAGGCTCCGGAATAAACATGAGGATATCCTCGCAATTGGAAATATGAGGATGCCCTCACAAAAATCAAGTGCCGATTCGATCGATCGCTCGCCGAAGCAGAAGCGCGGGCACGAGCGCGTTGCCATTCTGACCGAGGCGGCCGCCAAGGTTTTTCTTGAGAAGGGCTATGAGGCCGCGACGATGACGGAGATCGCTGCCGAGGCGAAATCCTCGATCGGCTCGCTCTACCAGTTCTTCCCGACCAAGCCGGTGCTGGCCGAAGCGCTGCACATCGAGCGGATGCGGCAGCTGAACGCCGCGCTGGTCGAGCTGCAGAACGAGGTCGACGGCAAGCGGGCGTCCGAGATTGGCGACGCGATCTTCGCGCGGCTTGGCAGCTTTCTGGAGGATTACCGCGAATTTCCGGTGCTGGCGGCGCGGCGCGACATCCCCAAGGAGCGCAAGGTGAAATCGCGGGCGAAGCTGCGCGGCAACATCAAGGCGCTGCTGCAGAAGGCGAGCCCTTCTGTTGGAGACGATCTCGACCTTCTCTCGGCGCTGGTGCTCGAACTGCTGAGGATCATCGTGACGGCGGCGCACGATCCCGATATCGGCGGCGATCCGCGCATGGTGGCGGAGTTGCGGGGGATGCTGCGCAAAAGGCTGGAGGAAGCGACGGCCTGAGCAGCCGGGCTTGCGCTCACATTTGCGCGAAGCCGGACAAAAAAGGTTGCGTCACCTGTTTTTCGCCAGCATTTCGCCTATCCTCGAAAAAAGCGAAACAATTGGGGCTGGCGAATGGCGCGTGCGTGGTCGAGACTTGGTTTGGTGTTTTCTCTGTTGGGCGCTGCCGCCCTGCCCCTGCAGGCCGTCGCCCAGGAGCCGGTCTTCCGGATTGGAACGTCCACCATCGGCGAGCTGAAATACAAGCCCGGTTTCAAGCATTTCGACTATGTGAACCCGGATGCACCGAAGGGCGGCAATCTGAGACTTTCGGCATCGGGGACCTACGACACGTTCAATCCGCTGCTTTCCAAGGGGCAGGCCGCCGTTGGCCTGACGCTGCCGTTCGAGACGCTTATGAAATCGGCGGATGACGAGTTGCTGGCCTCTTACGGACTGCTGGCGGAAGGGCTCTCCTATCCTGATGACGTCTCAAGCGCGACGTTCAGGCTGCGCGCCGAAGCGAAGTGGGCGGATGGCAAGCCTGTGACAGCAGAGGACGTGATCTTCAGCTTCGACAAGGTGAAGGAGCTCAACCCGCTCGCTTCCAACTATTACAAGCATGTCGTGAAGGCAGAGAAATCGGGCGATCGCGATGTGACCTTCACCTTCGACGAGAAGAACAACAAGGAACTGCCGAACATCCTGGGGCAGCTCGTGGTCGTGCCGAAGCATTGGTGGGAGGGCAACGGGCCTGACGGCAAGCCGCGCGATATCGCCAAGACCACGCTGGAACCAGTGATGGGCTCGGGCCCGTACAAGATCGCGGCGTTCTCGCCGGGGGCCACGATCCGCTACGAGCTGCGCGACGACTATTGGGGCAAGGACCTCAACGTGAATGTCGGGCAGAACAATTTCGGCTCGATCACCTACACCTATTATGGCGACCGGGACGTGGAGTTCGAGGCATTCCGCGCCGGCAACAGCGACTTCTGGCAGGAGACGCTCGCGGCGCGCTGGGCGACCGGCTATGACTTCCCGGCCGTCAAGGAAGGCCGCGTGAAGAAGGAGGACGTGCCGAATGCGCTGCGCGCCACCGGCATCATGCAGGCCATGGTGCTGAACACCCGCCGTGATGCATTCAAGGACGAGAAGGTGCGCGAGGCGCTGAACTATGCCTTCGACTTCGAGGAGCTGAACCGCACCGTCGCCTTCAACAGCTACAAGCGCATCGACAGCTATTTCTGGAACACCGAGCTCGCCTCCTCCGGCCTGCCTGAGGGGCGCGAGCTGGAGATCCTGAACGGCCTCAAGGACAAGCTTTCGCCTGAGGTGTTCACCACCGCCTATTCGAACCCTATCGGCGGCGACCCGCAGAAGAGCCGCGACAACCTGCGCACGGCGATCAAGCTGCTCAAGGAAGCGGGCTGGGAGATCAAGGGCAACCGCATGGTCAATACCGCGACCGGCAAGCCGATGAGCTTCGAGATCCTCCTCTCCAGCCCCGTCTTCGAACGCTGGGCCGTGCCATACGCCAACAATCTCAAGAAGATCGGCATCGATGCGCGGGTGCGCACGGTTGACGCCTCGCAATATACCAACCGCGTCCGCAGCTTCGACTATGACGTGATCTGGAACGTGTGGGCCGAAACGATGAACCCCGGCAACGAGCAGGCCGACTACTGGGGATCAGGCTCCGTCAACCAGCAGGGCTCGCGCAATTATTCCGGCATTTCCGACCCGGCGGTCGACGCGCTGATCCGCATGGTGATCTTCGCGCCCAATCGCGACGAGCAGGTGGCGTCGATCAAGGCGCTCGACCGCGTGCTGATGGCGGGCCACTATGTCGTGCCGCTCTTCTACCGCGACACGCAGTCGATCACCTACTGGAACACGATCACCCGGCCGGCCGAATACCCGACCTATGCGACCGGTTTCCCCGACGTCTGGTGGTCGTCTTCCGCCAAGAAATGAGCGGACTTGCATTGGCCTGACGGCTGGGCTCCAAATGGGCCCACCGAATCACCTCGGACCATGATCAGCGCCGGTACGGACCGGCAGAGGAAGGCTTGACGATTGAGCGGCGATAGACTGGACAGCCTACGACAGAACTCCCCGGAGGCCGCTCGCTGATGGGAGCCTATATCCTTCGCCGCCTGCTTTTGATGATCCCGACCATTATCGGCATCATGGCCATCTCGTTCACCGTCATCCAGTTCGCGCCCGGCGGGCCTGTCGAGCAGGTGATCGCGCAGCTGACGGGCGACGCTCAAGGGGCGGACGCCCGCCTTTCGGGCGGCGGCGGCGACCTGATGGGATCGGGCATGGACGAAGGCGGCTCGAAATATCGCGGCGCGCAGGGGCTCGATCCGGAGCTGATCAAGAAGCTTGAGAAGCAGTTCGGCTTCGACAAGCCGCCGCTGACGCGCTTCGGCGAGATGATGTGGAACTATATCCGCTTCGATTTCGGCGAGAGCTTCTTCCGCAACACGTCCGTTCTCGACCTGATCAAGGACAAGCTGCCGGTCTCGGCCTCGCTCGGGATCTGGATCATGATCTTCTCCTACGGCATCTCCATTCCGCTCGGCATCCGCAAGGCGGTGAAGGACGGCTCGACCTTCGACGTGTGGACCTCGGGCGTCATCATCATCGGCTATGCCGTTCCGAGCTTCCTGTTCGGCATCCTCTTGATCGTGCTTTTCGCCGGCGGATCCTTCTACGACTGGTTCCCGCTGCGCGGTCTCGTCTCCGACAATTTCGACCAGCTTGCGTGGTGGCAGAAGCCGCTCGACTATTTCTGGCACCTGGCGCTGCCGCTGATCTCGCTGTCGCTGGCAGCATTTGCCACAACGACGCTGCTCACCAAGAACTCCTTCATCGAAGAGATCAAGAAGCAGTATGTGGTGACGGCGCGGGCCAAGGGGCTGAACGAGCGCAAGGTGCTCTACGGCCACGTGTTCCGCAACGCCATGCTGATCATCATCGCCGGCTTCCCCGGTGCCTTCATCTCCGCCTTCTTCACCGGCTCGCTGCTGATCGAGAACATCTTCTCGCTCGATGGGCTGGGGCGGCTCGGCTATCTCTCGGTGGTCAACCGCGACTATCCGATCGTGTTCGCGACGCTCTACATCTTCTCGCTGCTAGGCCTGTTCGTCAGCCTGATCTCCGACCTGATCTACACCTGGATCGATCCGCGCATCGACTTCGAGCGGAGGGACGTGTGATGGACACCGCCGCAAAGCCCGCGACCGCCACGCCCGTCAAGCCGCCGCGCAAGGGGCTGCTTTCGCCGACCAACATCAGGCGCTGGAAGAATTTCAAGGCCAACCGGCGCGGCTACTGGTCGCTCTGGCTGTTCCTTCTCATCTTCGGGCTCAGCCTGTTTGCCGAATTCATCGCCAACGACCGGCCGATCATCGCCTCCTACAAGGGCGAGATCCTGTTTCCCGTTCTCGTCAATTATCCCGAGGAGAAGTTCGGTGGCTTCCTGGCCGAGACCGACTACCGCTCCGACGTGATCGCCGACGAGATCAAAGCTAATGGCTGGATGATCTGGCCGCCGATCCGCTATTCCTACCGCTCGGTGAACTCCAACATCCCGCACTCGGCGCCGACCGCGCCCTTCTGGATGATGAGCGAGCAGGAGCGCTGCTCGGGCTATCCGCAAGGGGTTAACGACCCCAACTGCACCTGGAGCAACCTCAACTGGCTGGGCACCGACGACCAGGCGCGCGACGTGCTCGCCCGCGTGATCTACGGTTTCCGCATATCGGTGCTGTTCGGGCTGGTGCTGACCATCTGCTCGGCCGTCGTCGGCGTCAGCGCCGGTGCGATCCAGGGCTATTTCGGCGGCTGGACCGACCTTTTGCTGCAGCGCTTCATCGAAATCTGGTCGTCGATGCCGGTGCTCTATATCCTGCTGATCATCGCCGCGATCCTGCCGCCGGGCTTCTTCGTGCTGCTCGGGATCATGCTGCTGTTCTCATGGGTCGGCTTCGTGGGCGTGGTGCGCGCGGAGTTCCTGAGAGCGCGCAATTTCGAATATGTTCGCGCAGCGCGCGCGCTCGGCGTCGGCAATCGCACGATCATGTGGCGGCATCTTTTGCCGAACGCGATGGTCGCGACGCTGACCTTCCTGCCTTTCATCCTCTCCGGCTCGATTACGACGCTGACCTCGCTCGACTTCCTCGGCTTCGGCATGCCACCGGGCTCACCTTCGCTCGGCGAGATGATCGCCCAGGGCAAGGCCAACCTGCAGGCGCCATGGCTGGGGCTGACGGCCTTTTTCGCGATGTCGATCATGCTGTCGCTGTTGATCTTCATCGGCGAGGCGGTGCGCGATGCGTTCGATCCGAGAAAGACGTTCGGATGAGGGCGGCCTCGTCATGGCAGGGGTTTGCGGGTAGAGTTGGTTTTTACGCAACTTTTGGAGCATGACCGCGATGAACAAGATTGTGCGTGATCATTATCCTGTCGCCAACCTTCCCGAGGATTTGAGGGAGGGTTTCGCCGACGATGCAACGGTGCGTGTCGTGCTTGAGGTCGAGACGTCGAAAAATGATACGGTAGAGAACGATGATCCGCTGCTGCGCGACGGACCGATCGAGGCGCATGAGCTGATGGCCATACGTGAACGCCTGCAAGCGGATGGCCGCAAGTCGGTTTCCGAGGAGGAGGCTGTCGCCCGTATTCGCGAATTGCGCGATGAGTGGGATTATTGATGGCAGGTGTAGGGCGCGTCTATCTCGACACCAATTTCATCATCATGGCCTTCGAGACCTTTGACGAGGTGTCAACGAAAGCCACGCGCCTTCTTTCCGATGCAAGAATTCTGACCCCGCCTCGTTTCGTTACGAGCGAGATCACGCTGGCTGAGCTTTTGGTGCTGCCCTACAGAAATGCCGACCGCTCACTGATTTCTTTCTACGAAAATCTGCTGCGCGGCAACATGACGATGGACGTCCAGCCGGTCACCCGCGACATTCTTCTATCGGCGGCTCAGCTCCGAGCCGCCAATCCAGCCCGCAAGCTGCCTGACGCCGTTCATGTCGCAACGGCGATTGCCAGCGGCTGCACGCACCTGCTTTCCTCCGACAAGCGGATCGGACCGGGGCCGAACGAGACCCTTCCCTTCGCCCTTGCCAAACCCGACGACGCCACCCTGACCTCCCTGATCGAGAGCCTGTCCTGATGTCCGAACCCTTGCTGTCCGTCCGCAATCTTTCCGTCGCCTTCCACCAGGGCGGCGCGACTTCAGTGGCTGTCGATGGCATTTCCTTCGACGTCAACAAGGGCGAGGTGGTGGCGCTGGTGGGAGAGTCCGGCTCGGGGAAATCGGTATCGGCCAATTCGATCCTGCGGCTGCTGCCCTACCCCTCGGCCAGTCATCCCTCCGGTGAAATCCTGTTCAAGGGCAAGGATCTCCTGAAGGCATCGGACAAGGTGCTGCGCGAGGTGCGCGGCAACGACATCACGATGATCTTCCAGGAGCCGATGACTTCGCTCAACCCGCTGCACAATATCGAGAAGCAGATCGCCGAGATCCTCGAACTGCACCAGGGGATCAAGGGACAGGCGGCGCGCACGCGGGTGCTGGAGCTGCTCAACCAGGTCGGCATCCGCGAGCCGGAGAAGCGGTTGAAGGCCTATCCTCACGAGCTCTCGGGCGGGCAGCGGCAGCGCGTGATGATCGCCATGGCGCTCGCCAATCGCCCGGAACTGCTGATCGCCGACGAACCGACGACGGCGCTCGACGTCACTGTGCAGGCGCAGATCCTCGAACTCTTGCGACAGCTCAAGGGCCAGCATGGGATGTCCATGCTGTTCATCACACACGACCTCGGCATTGTGCGCAAGTTCGCCGACCGGGTCTGCGTGATGACCAAGGGCAAGATCGTCGAGACCGGAACGGTCGAGGAAGTCTTCACCAATCCGCAGCATCAATATACCCGCCACCTGCTGGCGTCAGAGCCGCGCGGCGAGCCGCCGCTTGCCGACAGCTCCAAGCCGATCGTGATGCAGGGGTCGGACATCAAGGTCTGGTTCCCGATCAAGGCGGGGCTGATGCGCAAGGTGGTGGATCACGTCAAAGCCGTCGACGGAATCGATCTGTCGCTGCGCGCCGGGCAGACGCTGGGTGTGGTCGGCGAATCCGGATCGGGCAAGACGACGCTCGGGCTGGCGCTCACCCGGCTGATCTCCTCGCAGGGGCGGATCAGCTTCGTCGGCAAGGATATAGCCAGCTATTCATTCACCGAGATGCGGCCGCTGCGCAATCAGTTGCAGGTGGTGTTCCAGGACCCCTACGGCTCGCTCAGCCCGCGCATGTCGGTGGGCGACATCATCGCCGAAGGGCTGAAGGTGCACGAGCGCGGGCTCTCCTACGAGGAGCGCGACCGGCGCGTTTGCTGGGCGCTGGAGGAAGTGGGGCTCGATCCCACCACTCGTTGGCGCTATCCGCACGAATTTTCCGGCGGCCAGCGGCAGCGTATCGCCATTGCCCGCGCCATGGTGCTGAAGCCGCGCTTCGTGATGCTCGACGAGCCGACATCGGCGCTCGACATGAGCGTTCAGGCGCAAGTGGTCGATCTCCTGCGCGACCTGCAGCAGAAGCACGACCTCGCCTATCTCTTCATCAGCCACGATCTGAAGGTGGTGAAGGCGCTCGCCAACGAGGTGATCGTGATGCGCTTCGGCAAGGTGGTGGAACAGGGGCCATCGGCCGATATCTTCCGCGCGCCGAAGGACGACTATACCAAGGCGCTAATGGCGGCGGCCTTCAACATCGAGGCGCGGCCGACGCCTGCAGTGCAACACTAACGATATCAGAGCCCCAGACACCATGTCAGCTTCTAAGCCAGCCCCCATTCTCGTCGATCTAAAGTTCAATCCCGATACCGTCGCGCGCATCCTGAAGACCGCCTTTCTCGATCGCGGCAGCATCAATATCGCCGATCCCGAGACGAAGGGCCGGGATCTATCCGATCTCGACTACGCGCTGCTTTGGAAGCCGGATGCGGATCTGTTCGAACGGGCGCCGAACCTGAAGGTGATCTTTTCGGGCGGTGCTGGCGTCGACAGCTTCATGAACCTGCCCGGGCTTCCCGATGTGCCGATCGTGCGCTTCGTCGACCACAGCCTGACGACGCGGATGAGCGAATGGGTGGTGATGCAGTGCCTGATGCACCAGCGTGGACAGGCGGAGCACGACCGATTGCAGCGCCGGCGCGAATGGGGCCACGACGTAGCGCCGGAGGCATCGGAGCTTACCGTCGGCGTCATGGGCCTCGGCGTGCTCGGCCAGGATGCGGTCAAGAAGCTGACGGTGATGGGCTTCAACGTCATCGGCTGGTCGCGCTCGGCCAAAGAGATCGATGGCATCGAGACCTTCGACGCGAGCGGGCTCGACGCCTTCCTTTCGAAGACCGACATCCTTGTCGGCCTGCTGCCGCTGACGCCGGAGACGACGAAATTCTACAATGCCGCGCTGTTTTCCAAGCTCCGCCAGGGCGGTGCGCTTGGAAAGCCGGTGTTCATCAATGCCGGGCGCGGCAAGAGCCAGGTCGAGGCCGATATCGTCTCGGCGATCGAAACCAGCGTGCTTGGCGGCGCGTCGCTCGATGTCTTCGAGGTCGAGCCTCTACCTTCGGACAGCCCGCTCTGGGACCTGCCTGGTGTCTTCATCACGCCGCATGATGCGGCAAGCTCGGAGGAGAACGCGCTGTTTCGCCATGTCGAGCGGCAGATCGCCCGCTTCGAGCAGGGCGAACCACTGCAATATGTGGTCGATCGCGATCGCGGTTACTGAGGCGGGAACCATCGTTGCCGATGGCCGTTTCTTTCCCTGATGTTTTGAGGGCGGCCGATACCGCCCGGTTTGGGAAGGGGCAAACATGGTCGAACGGATCGAGAGACCGTGGAGCGAAGGCGCTCAGGCGCAAAAAGACACGACGGCCGGAAGGACCAAGCGAAAGTCGCCGACCAGCGTCCGCATCTTACGCATGCTGATCGCGGCGCTACTTCTGGCGTTCGCCGTCTGGATTCCGGTGGAAATTTGGAGCCGCTATCACCTACCGCAGCCGGACGAACCGGCACATGCTACGACCGCTCCGGCTCAAGGCGGTGGCGGACAGTCCGGCACGGAAGCGCCGACGCCTGCCGGGCGGGCAAACGCGCCGCAGACAAACGCGCAGTAGGCGGGCGCGACGCTTGACCCGGCTTTCGGGGAAATCGCGGGGTCTTATTTGTTCTGGACATTACCGGCACAGTTTTCGATAAGAAAGCGCACAGGCCGGTTGTCGTGCGCCGTTCGCGGCGCCTGCACCCGGATTGGATAGGGTGGAATCGATGGCGAAGACAGATATTGCACGGCGCGTTTACAACCACGCTTGGAAACTCGACCCAATCGTCCGCAGCCTGATCGACACGGACTTCTACAAGCTGTTGATGCTGCAGATGATCTGGAAGCTCTATCCGGATGTCAACGCCACCTTCACCGTCATCAACCGCACCAAGCGGGTGCTGCTTGCCGAGGAAATCGACGAGGGGGAATTGCGCGCGCAGCTCGACCATGCGCGCACGCTTAGGCTCTCCAAGAAGGAGATGATCTGGCTGGCGGGTAACAGTTTCTATGGCCGCGCGCAGATCTTCGAGCCCGAATTCCTGGCCTGGCTGTCGCATTTCCAGCTGCCGGAATACGAGCTTTCGAAGCGCGACGGGCAGTACAGGCTGGATTTCCACGGCTCGTGGAAAGAGACCACGATGTGGGAAATTCCGGCACTCGCAATCATCAACGAGCTGCGCTCTCGCTCAGCGCTACGCGCGCTCGGGCCGTTTACGCTCGATGTGCTCTATGCCCGCGCCAAGGCGCGCATGTGGGAGAAGGTCGAGCGGCTGCGCGAACTGCCGGGCCTGCGCATCTCCGACTTCGGCACGCGGCGCCGCCACAGCTTCCTGTGGCAGCGCTGGTGCGTCGAGGCCCTGAAGGAAGGCATCGGTGCGGGCTTTACCGGCACCAGCAACGTGCTGCTCGCCATGGACAACGATCTCGAGGCTGTCGGCACCAACGCGCATGAACTGCCGATGGTGGCGGCCGCCCTTGCCGAGACAGACGACGAGCTGCGCAACGCGCCCTACAAGGTGCTGCGCGACTGGAACAAGCTTTACGGCGGCAACCTTCTGATCGTGCTGCCCGATGCCTTCGGCACGGCGGCCTTCCTGCGCGACGCGCCGGAATGGGTGGCGGACTGGACGGGCTTCCGCCCCGACAGCGCTCCCCCGATCGAAGGCGGCGAGAAGATCATCGAATGGTGGAAGAAGATGGGACGCGATCCGCGGCAGAAGATGCTGATCTTCTCCGACGGGATGGATGTCGACGCGATCATCGACACCTACAAGCATTTCGAGGGACGCGTACGCATGAGCTTCGGCTGGGGCACCAACCTCACCAACGACTTCGCCGGCTGCGCGCCGACCGAAATCTCCGGCCTCAACCCGATCTCGATCGTCTGCAAGGTCAGCGACGCCAACGGCCGTCCGGCCGTCAAGCTCTCCGACAACCCGCAGAAGGCGACGGGCGAGCCTCAGGAGGTGCAGCGCTATCTGAAGTTCTTCGGCACCGAGGATCTGGTCGATCAGGCCGTTCTGGTCTAAGGCGCTTACCAACGCATGTGCTTTGGGGATGAGGGAACGGCCACGTGATCTCGTGACAGCGACGTGACGTCAATCTGCCGCCCGACCCCGTTCTTAAGTTAACGGCAGTCGCGTTCCGAAGCTGCGTTTACAGCATATTGGCGGGGATGCAAGGCGGCAGGTCGTGCTTGCCTCGTCATGTCAATCAATCAGGCGAGACGGGCGCCTCGCTTTTGGGCGCCCGTAGCCCGCTTACTTGACGACGAGGATCGCCTTGCCGCGAACCCTGTCGTAGAGGTCGATGATGTCCTGATTGAACATGCGCACGCAGCCGGAAGAGGCGTTCTTGCCGATCGAGCGCCATTCCGGCGAGCCGTGGATGCGGTAGAGCGTGTCCTGGCCATCCTGGAAGATATAGAGCGCGCGGGCGCCGAGCGGATTGCTGAGCCCCGGCGGCATGCCCTCTTTCCACTCGCTGAGCTTCGGATTGCGGCCGATCATCGACGGCGTCGGTGTCCAGGTCGGCCATTTGCGCTTCCACTGGATCACCGCCCGCCCCTTCCAGGCGCGGCCCTGGGCACCGAGGCTGACGCCATAGCGGATCGCCCGGTCGTTCTTCAGAATGAAATAGAGGAACTTGGTCTCGGTATCGACGACGATCGAGCCCGGTGGTTCGTCGCTATGATAATCGACCTCCTGGCGAAGATAGCGCGGATCGACCTCGGCATAGCTGATCGCCGGCAGACGATAGCTGCTGTCGTCGAGATCGGCGTAGATCAGCGGATAATCCGGCTTGTCGACCGGGCGCTCCGGCTGCGACACGGCGGCCTTGGCGACGGGTGCTGCAGCCTCGACGGCCGGCGGCTTGGGCATGGCGACGTCGACCGGTTGGGAGGGAAGCTGCGTGCAGGCCGCAAGCAGCGAAACGCCGGCCGCCGCGACAAGCGGCCGAAGAATGGAGAGGCTATGCAATTTCAGGGTATCCAATGCGAGAGGTAAGCTGTGATCCACCTCCCTGGCCGGGCATCGGTGACCAAATTGTGTTCGCGGACGGAAATACAGAAGGGCCCGGGAGCTTCGGCGCGGGGTTGTTGGCGGAATGCAACACGGGGCGTGAAACGCATGACATAGGGCGCAAAAAGCCGGCGTTGGCTAACGGATCGCACGTCAATGGGGAGACGGAGATAGCAGCATCGATTTCCGAGGAAATGGCGGACAAGGTGGGATTCGAACCCACGGTACGCTTTCACGTACACACGCGTTCCAGGCGTGCGCCTTAAACCACTCGGCCACCTGTCCTGCTGCTTGATTTGGCACCCTTCGGCGCAAATCGTTGGAACGGCGCGATATATACCGAGGAATTTTCAGGGATCAACCTAAATCTAACAGTTTTTTGACTTCTTCCAGCAAAAGTGCCGGAATGCGGTCCATTGCGGTTCCGGCGGCAGGGCACTAGTGTCTTGATGTCTTGGAGAATGGGCGCAACTGGCCGGGCCAAATCCGGCGGATCGGTGGCGGAGAGTGTAATGCGTTTCCTTTTGCGTTTGGCGAGCCTGATCGCGCTGGTGGTTGCGGTGATTGCCGGAACGATCGACAGCATCCAGTCCGTGGCGGCATCCTCCGTCGTCATCACGCCGATGGGCGACGCCTGGCAGGACATGAGCGCATCCTCCTTCGAGGCGCTGCAATCGACCATCGCCTACTATATCCATCCCCGCTTCTACACGATCGCCTTCCAGTGGCTGATGATGCAGCCGGCTTTCGCGGTGTTTCTCGTGCTTTCGCTGTTGCTGTGGATGGCGGGGTATAAGAAGCCGCCGGTGGCTGGCCGTTTCGCGGCTTAGGCGAGACGCCGGTCTCAGGCATGCTTGTCCACATTTATGCTACCTGACGTGGCGGTGAACGCCCTTTGGCGGCCATGCGCGCATGATGCGGACACGAGGCGCGTCGCGGCTGGAGGTGCATGGCGGCGTCTCAAATGGCTAGAAAAATCGCATTTTAGCGGTGCTTTTGCGTAAAAAACGATTGCGCTGGCCGGTTTTTACGCAAAGTCGGTGATTTTTTACCAGCCGAAAAATTTCTCGTGAATTTTCATTGGAGCCATGCAAGGATGCGGCAAGCCAGGCCTCCGGGGGGAGGTCGGTGGTTCCGCAGACATGCCTGAAAACGGGCTTGCGGGAGGACCCCTAACAAATAGCAACAACAGGGCTGCACAATGAAAAAATCCCTTCTGACCGTCCTTGCCGTGGCTGCCATGTCCACGACGGCGCTCGCTGCCGACGTCAAGCCGGCACTGGTCTACGGCACCGGCGGAAAGTTCGACAAGTCCTTCAACGAAGCCGCCTACAATGGCGCCGAGAAGTTCAAGAAGGAAACCGGTATCGCCTACCGCGACTTCGAGCCGACCGGCGACACCCAGGGCGAACAGGCCATCCGCAACTTCGCCAGCCGCGGCTTCAACCCGGTTGTTGCCGTCTCCTTCGCCTGGACCTCGGCGATCGAAAAGGTTGCCGCCGAATTCCCGGACACCAAGTTCATCATCGTTGACGCCGTTGTCGACAAGCCGAACGTCCGCTCGGTCGTCTACAAGGAAGAAGAAGGTTCGTACCTCGTCGGCGTTCTCGCCGGCATGGCATCCAAGACCGGCAAGGTCGGCTTCGTCGGCGGCATGGACATTCCGCTGATCCGCAAGTTCGAGTGCGGCTACGAGCAGGGCGCACGCGCTGCCAACGCCAAGATGGAAGTGTTCCAGAACATGACCGGCACGACGGGTGCTGCATGGAACGACCCGGTTCGCGGCGGTGAGCTCACCAAGAACCAGATCGACCAGGGCGCCGACGTGATCTACGCGGCAGCCGGCGCAACCGGTCTCGGCGTTCTGCAGACCGCCGCCGACAACAAGAAGTTCTCGATCGGCGTCGATTCGAACCAGAACCACCTGCATCCGGGCTCGGTCCTGACCTCGATGGTCAAGCGCGTCGACCTCGCGGTCTACAACGCCTACACCGACACCAAGGCCGACAAGTTCACCGGCGGCGTACAGTCGCTCGGCGTCAAGGAAGACGGCGTTGCTGCTGCCATCGACGACAACAACAAGGCGCTAATCACGCCTGAAATGCTGGCCGCCGTCGAAAAGGCCAAGGCAGACATCATCGCGGGCACCGTCAAGGTTCACGATTACACCTCGGACAACGCCTGCCCGAAGTGATCCGCGCCTGAAATTGGGCGTATGGCGGAATTGATTTTCGCCATACGCCCTTTTCGTATCTGGAGCCTGCTGTGACTGACACGCCCGCTATCGAACTTGTGGGCATCGACAAGAAATTCGGTGCCGTCCACGCCAACAAAGACATCAACCTCACTGTCGCCAAGGGATCCATCCACGGCATCATCGGGGAAAACGGAGCCGGAAAATCGACGCTGATGTCGATCATCTACGGCTTTTACCATGCCGATCAGGGCGAGATCCGGGTCAACGGCCAGGCCGTGACGATCAAGGACAGCCAGACGGCGATCGCAACCGGTATCGGCATGGTGCACCAGCACTTCATGCTGGTCGACAATTTCACGGTGCTCGAGAACATTATGCTCGGCGCCGAGGGCGGAGCGCTGCTCGCAAGGGGCGTGGCATCGGCCCGCGCCGAGCTGAAGCGGCTGGAGAAGGAATACGGCCTCGAGGTCAACCCGGATGCGCTGATCGAGCAGCTCCCCGTCGGCCTGCAGCAGCGCGTCGAAATCCTGAAAGCCATGTATCGCGGCGCCGAGATCCTGATCCTCGACGAGCCCACGGGCGTTCTGACGCCGGCCGAGGCCGACCACCTGTTCCGCATCCTCAAGGTGCTGCGCGACCAGGGCAAGACGGTCATTCTCATCACCCACAAGCTGCGCGAGATCATGGCGATCACCGATACGGTGTCGGTCATGCGCCGCGGCGAGATGGTGGCCACACGCAAGACCGCGGAGACGACGGTCGAGGAGCTGGCCGAGCTGATGGTCGGCCGCCGCGTGCTATTGCGCGTGCAGAAGGGCGAGGCCAATCCCGGCAAGGTCATCCTGTCGGTGCGCAATCTGACGGTGAAGGACGACCGCGGCGTCGTGATGGTCGACAACGTGTCGTTCGACGTGCGGGCCGGCGAGATCGTCGGCGTGGCGGGCGTGGCCGGTAACGGGCAGTCCGAGTTGCTGGAAGCCATCGCCGGCATCCGCAAGCCGCATTCGGGCGAGATCCTGCTCGACGGACAGCCGATCGACAAGGCCGATCCGGCGCGGCTGCGCGAACTTGGCCTGGCGCACATCCCCGAGGACCGCCATCACATGGGCCTCGTACTGAAGTTCGAGGAATACGAGAATTCGGTGCTCGGCTATCACCGCAAGCCTGAATACAGCAAGGGCCCGCTGCTCGATCTCGAAGCGATCCGCAAGGACGCAATGGAGAAGATCGAGAAATACGACATCCGGCCGCCGAACCCACGACTGAAGACCGCAAACTTCTCCGGCGGCAACCAGCAGAAGATCGTCGTCGCCCGCGAAATCGAGCGCGATCCGACGGCGCTCATCATCGGCCAGCCGACGCGCGGCGTCGACATCGGCGCCATCGAATTCATTCACCGCCGGATCATCGAGATGCGCGACGCGGGCAAGGCGATCCTGCTCGTCTCCGTCGAGCTCGACGAAATCCGCGCCCTTTCAGACCGTATCCTTGTCATGTTCGCCGGCCATGTCGTCGGCGAGAAGACGCCCGATGCCGGTGAACAGACCCTCGGCCTGATGATGGCCGGCATTGCCGCGTGAGGCCTTGATGAGCACTGCTTCCACTCCCCTACCCCGCTGGATCAACTACGGCCTCATCCCGATCCTGAACCTTCTCACCGCCTTCCTGATATCAGGCTTCGTCGTCTGGCTGATCGGCGAAAGCCCGCTCGGCGCGCTGCAGCTTCTGATCGAAGGTGCGCTCGGGAGCGGCGAAGGCATCGGCTTTACGCTCTACTACGCCACCAGCTTCATCTTCACCGGGCTTTCGGTGGCGGTCGCCATCCATGCCGGGCTGTTCAACATCGGTTCCGAGGGACAGGCCTATCTCGGCGGTCTCGGCTGCGCGCTGGTGGCGCTGGCGCTCGACAAGTTCGTGCCGTGGTACGTGACCATGCCCGTGGCCATCATCGGCGCCGGCCTGTTCGGCGCGGCCTGGGCCTTCATTCCGGCCTGGCTGCAGGCCAAGCGCGGCAGCCATATCGTCATCACCACGATCATGTTCAACTATATCGGCGCGGCGCTGATGGTGTACCTCTTGGTGCACGTGCTGATCGTGCCGGGCAAGATGGCGCCTGAGACCCGCACCTTTCTTGAGGGCGGCCAGCTGCCGAAGCTCGGCTGGATCATGGACATGTTCGGCGCCAAGCTGGGCGCGGCACCCTTCAACGTCTCCTTCATCATCGCGCTGGTGGCGGCTTATTTCGTCTGGCTGCTGATCTGGCGCACCAAGCTCGGCTTCGAGATGCGCACGCTCGGCGTCAGCCCGAGTGCGGCTGCTTACGCCGGCATTCCCTATGCGCGCATCGTCATCATCGCCATGCTGCTTTCGGGCGCGCTGGCGGGGATGATGGCGCTCAATCCCGTCATGGGCTCGTCGGCCCGCCTGCAGGTCGAGTTCGTCGGCGGCGCCGGCTTCGTCGGAATCGCGGTGTCGCTGATGGGGCGCAACCATCCCGTCGGCATCGTGCTCTCGGCCATCCTGTTCGGCATCCTCTACCAGGGCGGCGACTGGATCTCGTTCGAGATGCCCAACATCACCCGCGAGATGATCCTCGTGATCCAGGGTCTGGTGATCCTGTTTGCCGGCGCGCTTGAATACATGTACCGGCCGGCGATGGTGCGTCTCTACCAACAGTTCAAGCGGGCGTAAGGAGCGCGACGATGGAATATTACGACATCTTCATCAGCGTTCTGAGCTCCACCATCCGCCTGTCGATCCCACTGATCTTCACGGCGCTGGCTGGCCTGTTTTCCGAACGCGCCGGCGTCTTCGACATCGGGCTCGAGGGCAAGATGCTGGGCTCGGCCTTCGCCGCAGCCTGCGTCGCCTATCTCACCGATTCCGCCTGGGCGGGGCTCTGCGCCGGTATCGTCTGCTCGGTGGCACTGAGCTTCGTGCATGGCTTCGCCTCGATCACCAACCGCGGCAACCAGATCATCTCCGGCGTCGCGATCAACTTCTTCGTGGCCGGGATCACCATCGTGCTCGGCCAGGCCTGGTTCGGCCAGGGCGGACGCACGCCGCAGCTGGCCGGCGACGCGCGCTTCACGCCGATCACGCTTCCGGGCGCCGATGCGGTGCGCGAGGTGCCGATCCTCGGGCCGCTTTATGCCAACGTCATCTCCGGCAACAATATTCTGACCTACCTCGCCTTCCTGGCGGTGCCTCTCTCCTGGTGGATCCTCTACCGCACGCGCTTCGGTCTTCGTCTGCGCGCCGTCGGTGAAAATCCGGGTGCTGTCGATACCGCAGGCATCTCGGTCAGCTGGCTGCGCTACCGCGCCGTCATCTGCGCCGGCATTCTTTGCGGCTTCTCCGGCACCTATCTGGCGATCGCGCAGTCGGCCGCCTTCATCAAGGACATGTCGGCCGGCAAGGGCTACATCGCGCTGGCAGCACTCGTTTTCGCCAAGTGGAAGCCTGTGCCTGTCATGTTCGCCTGCCTGCTGTTCGGCTTCCTCGATGCGCTCGGGAATTTCATGCAGGGCAAGCCTATCCCCGGTATCGGCGAAGTGCCGGTGCAGATCTTCCAGGCCCTGCCCTATATCCTCACCTGCGTGCTGCTCGCGGGCTTCATCGGCAAAGCCATCCCGCCGAAGGCCGGCGGCGCACCCTATGTCAAGGAACGCTAAGACCATGTCCCACGACCTCTTCGAAGCCGCCCGCGGCGCCATGGCATTCGCCCACGCGCCCTATTCCAAGTTCCCCGTCGGCGCGGCCATCCGCGCCGAAGACGGCAAGGTCTATACCGGCGCCAACATCGAGAACCTCTCCTTCCCACAGGGCTGGTGTGCCGAGCCGACGGCGATCAGCGCCATGATCATGGGCGGGGCGAAGAAGATCGTCGAGATGGCCGTGATCGCCGAGAAGCTGCCGCTCTGCCCGCCCTGCGGCGGCTGCCGGCAGAAGATCTCGGAATTCGCCTCCAAGGAGACGAGGATCTATCTTTGCGACGAAACAGGCGTGCAGAAGACCATGACCATGGACGAGCTGCTTCCCTTCAGCTTCGAGACCGAACTCTGATGCAGGCGGCGCTCGACCTGCTGAAATCGCGGCTCGGCGGGCTTTCGCCGCGCTACGGCGTGATCCTCGGCTCCGGGCTCGGCTCGCTGGTGGCGGAGCTCAAGGATGCGGTTCGGATACCCTATCAGGATGTCCCGGGCTTTCCCGTCAGTGCCGTCTCCGGCCATGCCGGCGAGGTGGTGGCCGGCACGCTTGGCGGCGTGGCTGTGATCATGCTGTCGGGGCGCGTGCATTTCTACGAGACGGGCGACGCCAACGCCATGCGGCGGCCGATCGAGGTGTTGAAGGCGCTCGGCGTGGAGGCATTGATCCTGACGAACTCGGCGGGATCGCTGCGCGAGGATCTGGCGCCGGGATCGGTGATGCAGATCACCGACCACATCAACTATTCCGGCATCAACCCGCTGATAGGCGAGGAAAGCGACCGCCGCTTCGTGGGCATGACCAATGCCTATGATACCGGGCTTGCTGACGCGATGCGGCGGGCGGCGGCGACGACGGGGACGGCGCTTTCTGAGGGCGTCTACATGTGGTTCTCCGGCCCGAGCTTCGAGACGCCGGCGGAAATCCGCATGGCGCGCATTCTCGGCGCAGATGCCGTGGGCATGTCGACCGTGCCTGAAGTCATCATTGCCCGAATGCTCGACATGAGGGTTGCGGCTGCTTCCGTTATCACCAACTATGGGGCCGGAATGACCGGTTCGGAACTGAGCCACGACGAAACCAAGGAGATGGCGCCCATCGGCGGTGCCCGTCTTGCCGCCATCCTGAAAGAGATGATCGCGGCTGGAGGAAATGACGCATGAGCAATCACTCGCTGAAGGAAACGGCGGCCGTGGCGCTGTCGTTGCTTGATCTCACCAACCTCAAGGACGACTGCACGGAAGCGCAGATCGAAGCCTTGTGCGCACGCGCGCAGACGCCCTACGGCAATAGCGCCGCTATCTGCATCTGGCCGCGCTTCGTGGCGCATGCGCGCTCGATCCTCGGCAGCGGCCATCCCGTGAAGATCGCAACCGTCGTCAATTTTCCCTCCGGCGAGATGGAGGTCGCCGACGTGGCGGCGGAAACGCGCGAGGCGATCGCCGACGGCGCCGACGA
This sequence comes from Rhizobium sp. UBA1881, assembly GCF_002338015.1. Classification (NCBI taxonomy): domain Bacteria; kingdom Pseudomonadati; phylum Pseudomonadota; class Alphaproteobacteria; order Hyphomicrobiales; family Rhizobiaceae; genus Rhizobium; species Rhizobium sp. UBA1881. The sequence goes on along the minus strand of NZ_DDHH01000172.1, from coordinate 25,079 downwards.
GATCGATCTCGTCATCCCCTATCGCAAGTTCATCGCCGGCAGCGGCCGGGCGGTTACCGACATGGTTGCCGCCGTGCGCGCCGAATGCGGCGATGCGGTGCTGTTGAAGGTCATTCTTGAGACGGGCGAGATCAAGGATGCGGCGATGATCCGCCGTGCTTCGGAACTGGCGATCGAGGCAGGCGCCGACTTCATCAAGACCTCGACGGGCAAGGTGTCCGTCAACGCAACGCTGGAGGCCGCCGACATCATGCTGCGGGCCATTCGCCAGAGCGGTCGCAAGGTCGGCTTCAAGCCGGCGGGCGGCATTGCCTCGGTGGCCGATGCAGCGCTCTATCTGAGCCTTGCCGAAACGATCATGGCGCCCGACTGGCCGATGCCCTCGACCTTCCGCTTCGGCGCTTCGGGCGTGCTCGACGATATACTGGCGGTTCTTTCCGGCACGCAATCGGCACCGGCGACCGCCGCGAGCTACTGAGATGATCCCGCAGGAGATCATTCGCCGCAAGCGCGACGGCGCGGTGCTGTCCGATGACGATATCCAGGCGTTTATCGCAGCACTTGCGGCGGGCAAGCTCTCCGAAGGGCAGATCGGCGCCTTTGCCATGGCCGTATGGTTCAAGGGGATGCGCCGCGAGGAAACCGTTTCGCTGACCATGGCGATGGCGCGCTCCGGCGACATGCTCGACTGGAGCGATCTCGACCGGCCGATCGCCGACAAGCATTCGACCGGCGGCGTCGGCGACAATGTCTCGCTGATGCTGGCGCCGATCGCGGCGGCCTGCGGGCTGGCGGTGCCGATGATATCAGGGCGCGGGCTCGGCCACACCGGCGGGACGTTGGACAAGCTGGAATCCATACCAGGCTATACGGTTACGCCCGACGCCGCGCTGTTCCGCAAGGTGGTGCGCGAGGCGGGCTGCGCCATCATCGGCCAGACGGCCGCGCTGGCGCCGGCAGACGGCAAGCTCTACGCGGTGCGCGACGTGACGGCGACAGTGGATTCCGTTCCGCTGATCACCGCCTCGATCCTGTCGAAGAAGCTGGCCGCCGGGCTGCAGACACTGGTGCTCGACGTGAAGGTCGGCAGCGGCGCCTTCATGGCCTCGGCGGATGAGGCCGAGCAGCTGGCGAAATCGCTGGTCGAGGTCGCGAATGGCGCCGGGCTGAAGACCTCGGCTGTCATCACCGACATGAACCAGCCGCTGGCAGATGCCGTTGGCAACGCGCTGGAGATCCGCAACGCGATTGCGTTCCTCGCGGGCGAGAAGAGCGGCACGAGGCTGGAGACGGTGGTGCTTGCCTTCGTGGCAGAGATGCTTGTCCAGTCAGGCGTCGCATCCTCGCGGGAGGATGGCGAGGCGCGGGCGGCTGCGGCGCTGTCGTCGGGCAAGGCGGCGGAGATATTCGGGCGCATGGCGCATATGCTGGGCGGGCCGTCGGACCTTCTGGAGAAGCCCGACGCCTATCTGCCGGCTGCCCCAGCCATCCGGCCTGTCGTGGCCGCGCGAAGCGGCTGGCTTGCTGCCTGTAACAGCAGGGATATCGGGATGGGCCTGATCGATCTCGGCGGCGGGCGGCGACACCCCGATGACCGGATCGACCATAGGGTGGGGTTCAGCGATATCCTCCCGCTCGGCACGCGCGTCGAGCGCGGCGAGCCGATCGCCTTCGTGCATGCGGCGAACGATGATGCGGCGGAACTAGCGGCTGCGGCACTTCAGGCGAACTACACGATCAGCGACAGCGCGCCCGCGCTGCCACCGGTCATTTCATCGCGCTTCTGATTACTGCTTCATGCTGAGCGAGCCGTCGGCGACCGCATAGGAGGCGAGCTTCTTCAGGAAGCTCATGCCGACGAGCGTCGAGGACAGCGCCTCGTCCTTCAAGACGAAAGCCTCGACATCGCGCACCCGGATGCCGCCGATCTCGACGCGGTCGAGCATGATATGCGCGGCCTTGGTCTGGCCGTTGGCCGTATTTACCGAATAGCGGAAATCGAGCTGGTTGGCGGTATAGCCGAGACGGCGGGCCATGGTCTCGTTGAGCGCGACATAGGTGGCGCCGGTATCGATCAGGCCGGAGACGGACTTGCCGTTGATGCGGAAATCACCGGTGTAGTGGCCCTGTTGATCGGCCTGCAGGCGCATGCTGGTGCCATTGCCAGAGATTGCAGTCGTCGGGTTGGGATCGATCGCGCCGGAGACGAAATTGGCGGAGATCGGGCCTTCCGGCCGTGCGGGCGTGCTTCCGATGAAGGAAGGAACCTGTGTGGCAAGCACCGCGGCGATGCTTGCGAATATGACTGTACGCAAGAGCATGGAAACAGAAATCCTTCCTGTATAAACCGTGCATCATGCGCGGCCGTATCTTTAGCAGCTAAGCCACAATTGCTGAAAAGTTGCTAACGGCGGAAGGAGATAAGGCCTGGAAACATAGTCCAGGCCCCATGTAACATTTCAAATGGTAAACGGCTCGTTAATTACTTCGTGCCGTACATGCGGTCGCCGGCATCGCCGAGGCCGGGCATGATGTAGCCCTTTTCGTTGAGATGGCTGTCGATCGAAGCCGTGTAGATCTTCACGTCGGGATGGGCTTCCTGGAAGTTCTTGATGCCCTCGGGGGCAGCGAGCAGGCAGAGGAAGCGGATGTTGGTCGCGCCGCGCTCCTTCAGCTTGTGAATGGCGGCGATCGAGGAGTTACCGGTAGCCAGCATCGGATCGACAACGATCATCAGGCGTTCGTCGAGCGCTTCGGGCGCCTTGAAATAGTATTCCACCGGCTGCAGCGTATCGTGATCGCGGTACATGCCGATATGCGAGACGCGGGCTGAGGGCACCAGCTCCAGCATGCCTTCGAGCAGGCCGTTGCCGGCGCGCAGGATCGACACGAAAACCAGCTTCTTGCCTTCGAGGATCGGCGATTCCATCGTCTGCATCGGCGTTTCGATTGTTGCCATCGTCAGCTCGAGATCGCGCGTCACCTCGTAACACAGCAAGGTGGAGATTTCGCGCAACAGCCGGCGGAAGCTGCCCGTCGACGTTTCCTTGCGCCGCATGATGGTGAGTTTGTGCTGCACGAGCGGATGATCGATGACCGTTACGCCGTTCATGGCCGAGCCCTTTCTTTGGCTGTTCTTATAGCATGTTTCTTCCACGGAATTTGTCTCCGCCGCAAGAGCGGAGGGCAAATTGACCCTATGATCCCCAATCTGGGATCCCCAATCTGGCCCGGATCGGGACGGATCAGAGCCTGGCCAGAAGCTTGCTACGCGTCGCCTCGTCGACGAAGGCGGCCTCGATGCCGGTGCGGGTGATGGCATTGATCTCGGCGTCACTGAAGCCGAAGACGGAGGAAGCGAGCTCGTATTCCCGTTCGAGCGAAGTGTGAAAGAAGGGCGGATCGTCGGAGCTGATGGTGACGCGCACGCCGGCATCCTTCAGCGCCCGCAGCGGGTGCGACTGGAAATCCGGGAAGACCTTGAGCGAGATGTTCGAGCCCGGGCAGACTTCCAGCACCGTGCCGAGATCGGCCAGCCGCTTGACGAGATCGGCATCCTCGATGGCACGCACGCCATGGCCGATGCGGGCCGGGCGAACCGCATCCAGCGCATCTGCAACGCTGAAGGCGCCGCAGACTTCGCCGGCGTGGATGGTGAGGCCGAGGCCGGCGTCGCGGGCGATGTCGAAGGCGCGCGCATAATCCGCCACGCGGCCCATGCGCTCCTCGCCCGCGAGGTTGAAGCCGGTGATAAGCGGGTTGCGGGCGCTTGCGGCATATTCGGCGGCGCCGATGACGCTCTCGGGGCCGAAGTGGCGCTCGCCGGTGACGATCAGCCGGGCCTCGATGCCCGATGCCGCCTTGGCGCGGCGGATGCCCTCGCACACGCCTTCGATATAGGCATCGGCGCCGAGGCCGATGCGCTTGCCGTGATCGGGCGAGACGATGAGCTCGCTGTAGATCGTGCCGATCGCGGCGAGCTCGGCCAGATAGGTTTCGGTCAGCAGCGCATAGTCCTCGTCGGTCTTGTAGACCTCGGAGATCTTGTCGTAGCACTCGAGGAAGCTTGCGAAATCATGCCAGACATAGGCGCCGTCCTTCAGATAGGCGCTGATGTCGATGTTGTACCTGCGGGCCTGCGCCAAAGTGAGCGCCGGGGGCGCGGCACCCTCCAGATGACAGTGCAGCTCGACTTTCTTCAGATGCGACGTCACAGAAAACTCCTCCCGTGCGGGCCGGCGGGGATGCGCAGATGCTGGGCAATGGTCTCGCCAATATCGGCATAGCTCGAACGGATGCCGAGATTGCGCGGGCGATGGCCGGGGCCGTAGGCGATGATGGGAACCCGCTCGCGGGTGTGATCGGTGCCACGCCAGGTCGGGTCGCAACCGTGATCGGCGGTGATGATCACGAGATCGCCGGGCTTCAGCTTGCCGCCGACTTCCGACAAGCGCACGTCGAAAGCTTCAAGGGCCGCGGCATAGCCCGGCACGTCGCGGCGATGACCATAAAGCATGTCGAAATCGACGAAATTGGTGAAGACGAGATCGCCATCCTCGGCCACATCCATGGCGTCAAGCGTCGCATCCATCAGCGCCGCATTGCCGTTGGCCTTGACGACCCGCGAGACGCCCTGGTGGGCGAAGATATCGCCGACCTTGCCGACGGCATGGACGGTGCGGCCTTCCTTCACCAATCTGTCGAGCAGCGTCGGCTCGGGCGGCGGCACGGAGAAATCGCGGCGATTGCCGGTGCGCTCGAACGTCGCCCTGGTTTCGCCGACGAAGGGGCGGGCGATGACGCGGCCGATGTTTTCACGATCGAGAAGGGCGCGGGCGATGGCGCAGAAGGTCATCAGCCGCTCGAGGCCGAAATGCTTCTCGTGGGCGGCGACCTGGAAGACCGAATCTGACGAGGTGTAGCAGATCGGCTTGCCGGTGCGGATGTGTTCCTCGCCGTAGCGGGCGATGATGTCGGTGCCGGACGCGTGGCAATTGCCGAGGATGCCGGGCACTTCGGCGGCGCGGCACAAGGCTTCCACGAATTCGGGCGTGAAGGCGTCGCCCTCGGTCGGGAAATAGCCCCAGTCGAAATTGACGGGCGTGCCAGCGATCTCCCAATGGCCGGATGGCGTGTCCTTGCCGCGCGAGACCTCGTTGGCCGAGCCGAAGCTGGCGTAGACCTTCTCGGCCATCGGCATGCCCACGGGGATCTTTCCGGATGCGGCCTTGGCGAGATGCAGGAGGCCGAGCGCAGAGAGGTTCGGCAGCTTCAGCGGTCCTGATCGCAAACCCTCGCGGTCGCCCAAGCCGGCGGCGCAGAATTCGGCGATATGGCCGAGCGTATCCGCCCCCTCGTCGCCATAGGCGGCCGCATCCGGCGCGCCACCGACGCCGAAGGAATCCATCACGAATAGAAAGGCACGCGGCATGTTTCACCCGACACTGAAAAGCTAGCGCGCCGGATTGCCGGCCGCAGTGTCACAAGCCTTATAACGGAGGCGTGAGGATGGCAAATGCGGGCGCCGAAACGTATCGCTCAGCAGTCGCTGCAGAGGACGTTGTCGCCCTGGCGCTGCCGGTAGTAATAGGTACGGCTGATGGTCAGCGTGCTGTTATTCGGCATCAGATTGGGCGCGAAGAGGAACAGCTTGTAGGGAATGGACAGCTCCGAGCGGACAAGGAAGCTGCTTGCCTTCCTGAGATCGGCAGGCACCGTTACCGCTGAATTGACCGCGTAGGGACGGCTGTTGTCCTGCGCCCAGGACCATTTGACGGTGGGATTTGCAGCGGCGTCGATCTGGATGCCCGTGATCTTCAGGCTGAGCGTGGTTCCGGCATTGTAAGGCACGAAGATCGCGGCTGCTGCATTGGGCATGTCCGCGAGCCAGGATTTCGTCACCGTCTGCTGCTGGGTGACGACATCCGCCACGGTGGCTGCGGCACGCGAGGCGCGCTTGCTGACACTGAGACCGATGGTGATCTCGAAGGCTCCGACATAGAGCATGACGAGGATCGGAAAGAGGATGGCGAACTCGATCGCACCCATGCCGTCGCGGTCACCGGCAAAGCGGCGGGACAGGGTCTTCAGCCTGGCGATTGCGCTGCGGATCCTCATCACGGGTATTGCTCATTCTGGAACGCGGCGGTCGCGACAATAAGGAAGTAGGCCGAGGAGCCGTCGGATGGCCGGACGTTGGAAATGTAGGGGCGAATGAGATCGCCGATCACCTGCCACTTGTAATAGGCCCGGACCATGTTGATGGTGCCGGCGCCGCCTGGCGCGTATTGAAGCGCCGAGGTGTCGAGGTCCGAAAAGTTTGCGGTCGACTTTTTCGGGATGGTCGTCGGGATGGCCGCGAAGGTCGCGAACTTCTGGACATCGACGAACAGCTTGCTTGGCGTTGCCGCCTCCGTCGACGAGCAGGTGATCAGGATGGAGATCTCCTTGCAGAAGGCAGTGCGAAAGGCGGTGCGGTCGGTATTGGTGGCCGTGATCTGGCCGGTGCGGATCTTGCGGCCCAGCGTATCGACTGCGTTGGACACGAGCTCCTCGCCGGCAAAGGCGATGAATGTCTCGATGATCGCGAAGACCACCATGAAATAAGGAATGGCAAGAAGCGCGAACTCGATCGCGGCGGCTCCATCACGCGAGCGCCTGAAAGCGGCAATGGACCACCGCCGCCTGCATTGGCGCCGATCCGTCCGTTCCGCTGTTTGATCCAATTCCGTCATGGCCTGCATCCGACACAGCTTCGATCATGCACTTTTAGGTGCCGAACGTTGATTTTCCGTTTCAAGCCGGTTCAGAAATTTAACAACAAGTAAAAGGGGTCGATTACGGGCCCGTCGCGCCGGCGGCTGCACCCGCGGCAGCCGTCGTGTCGCTGTGCTGTTCGCAGTTCGGCGTGCAGGATAAAACCGTGCGCTCCGTCTGGCGGAACACGCGCACCGTGTTGGCTTCGTCGATGGATACGAGGATGCTCTGATCGAGGATGGCGTTACCGTCGGCATCGAGCAGGACGAGATTGGTGCTGCCGAAGCTGCGGCCTGTCAGCACGATGGTCTTGGCGTCGGCGACCGTCGCATCCGCCACCTTTGCATTGCCGACGATGACCTTGGAGACGGGACGATCGAGCTTCAATACGCGCGCCTGGTCCATATAGACCCTGAGCATCTGCTGCTGTTGGGCGAAGGCCGGGGCGTAGACAGTTGCGCAAGCCGCAACGGCGGCAAGTACACTGGCAAGGACTAGCCTTATGCCGCTCGATGACATCTGGATTCTCTCACGATCACGACGCTAACTTGCCGCGAGCATAGAAAAAAATGGTGCATGAAACCTTAATATTGCAACCGGCTCGTCCATAATGAGACGTTAACGCGCCGAGAGTAGTAGCGTAACGAGACAGACGGCTCTCACGATCGCGGATGAGGTAACGGCACCGCACCCCGCCCCATCAGAAATCCCTTATTCAGCAGTAACTTCCACATGATATTTAAATTTCTACAGATCTACTGAGGCAGTTACTTACCATAGCCGCCGACTGCTTCTTCTTTACACATTGGTAACCCATTTTTTTAAGCCGATCGAAAGAGCGGTACGTTAGGTTGTGCTCATCCGATCAACGGCAAACAGTTGGCGGACGTGCTGAACATCAACTGGAGTTAGGAGTTATCATGACCAAGCTTGTAAGCCGTTTTCTGAAAGACGAATCCGGCGCGACCGCAATTGAATACGGCCTGATCGCAGCGCTCATTTCCGTAGCGCTCATCACCGGCGCTACCGCACTCGGCAACAAACTGAACGTCATGTTCAACAACCTGTCGAACACGATCTCGTCCAAGACGCCGACCTGATATCGCCTTCGGCGACACGATATACGCCAGACCTTAACAGGTCTGGCGCTAAACATAGGCTCACGCGAACACGCGGTGGGCCTTTTGTCTTAAGGATCGATAGCAGAATGATCGCAGCTTCCGTCTTTGTGATATTCCCGCTCTGCCTCGCAATCGCGGCATTTTCCGATCTGTTCACGATGACGATCCCGAACAGGATCTCCATCATCCTCATCGCGTCTTTCTTCGCCATCGCGCTTTTCACCGGCATGCCGCTTGCCGCGATCGGCAATCATGCCGCCGGCGCGCTTGCCGTGTTTGTCGTCTGCTTCGTTTTGTTCGCAACCAACACCATGGGTGGCGGCGACGCCAAGCTTCTGACGGCCACAGCACTTTGGTTCGGCCTTAACCCTGCTATCGTCGAGTTTCTTGGCTATGTCGGTATTATTGGCGGCCTGCTGACGTTGGCCATCATGATGATCCGCACGCAGGCAGACACCATCCTGGCGATCGGCCTTCCGGTTCCGAACTCGATCCTTATGGCCAAGAAGATCCCTTACGGTATCGCCATCGCGATCGGCGGTTTTCTGGCATTTCCGTCCTCGCCGCTGTTCATGACCGCGCTGCAGGGCCTGAAATAAAGGCGCTTAAGCGCTCGTTAACCTAAGATCGAAGTCTTTCGTTAACTATAATTACACCAATTGGAGCCAATTCTCCGGAACGAATATTTCGATTCCTTGGGGAACGCCTGATGAAACCCGCCCGCATATTGATCCTTGGAGTGGCTGTCGTCGCCGCCGGTCTGGCCGGCGTTCTAGCGATGAGCCTTGCCGGCCGCGGATCGGTCGTGACCCAGGTGCAGCAGGTGGTCGAGAAGGAGCCGACGGTCAACGTGCTGGTATCGGGCGCCAATCTGCCCGTCGGTGCGCGGCTCGACGACAAGTCTGCACACTGGATGGCATGGCCGACAGGCGGGGTCGTCCAGGGCTTCATTACCGAAACCGACAAGCCCGACGCAATCAAGGACCTGCAGGGCGCCGTTGTGCGCATGCCGATCTTCGAGGGCGAGCCGATCCGGGCCGAAAAGATCGCCGATTCCAACAGCCGCATCATGTCGTCGCTGCTGCCTTCGGGCAAACGCGCGGTCGCCACCGAAATCTCGGTCGCAACCGGTGCCGGTGGCTTCATCCTGCCGAACGACCGCGTCGACCTGATCATGGTGCGCAAGGAAAAGAGCGGCGACAAGTATCTGACCGAGACCGTGCTCAACAACGTGCGCGTGCTCGCGATCGACCAGCAGGTTCAGGAAAAGGACGATGGCTCCAAGGCGGTGGTCGGCACGACCGCGACGCTGGAGCTGACGCCTGACCAGACCAAGGTTCTGGCGGTCGCGCAACAGATGGCCGACCGCCTGTCGCTGGCGCTGCGCTCGGTTGCCGATGCCCGCGAGCCGGACACCAAGGCCGCCGACTACCTGCTCAGCGGCGATAACGGCAGCTCCATCGTTCAGGTCATCAAGTCAGGCGCCATCGTCACAGACAGTGCGCCTTCGAAAGCCGAGTAGAGGAAACGGACATGGGCAACTCAACACGGCACATGAAACACCTGATGGCAGGCTGCCTGTCGCTGACGGTCGGCTTTACCGGCATCGCACCCGCCTTCCTCGATCCGATCGTCGGCGTCAGCGCGGCTGAGGCCGCCGCCGATGGCATGGTCAACATCACCCAAACCGGCCCGGGCGCTCATCGCGCCCTCAAGCTCGGCCTGAAAAAGGCTATCGTCATCGACCTTCCCGTCGATGCGCACGACATTCTCGTTTCCGATCCGAGCATGGCCGACGCGGTGACGCGCTCCTCGCGGCGCATCTACCTGTTCGGCAAGACGGTCGGGCAGACCAACATCTTCATCTTCGGCGCCGATGGTCAGCAGATCGTGAGCCTCGACATCGCGATCGAACGCGACGTCAGCGGGTTGCAGAACAACCTGCGCCGCTTCATTCCCGATTCCAACATCAACGTCGAGATCGTCTCCGACAACATCGTGCTGACAGGCACCGTTCGCACGCCGCAGGACGCAGCGCAGGCGGCTGATCTTGCCGGCGTCTTCCTCAAGGGCGGCGAGGCGACGACGCGCACGGAAACGGCCAGCAGCCAGGGTGGCGGTGACGGCTCGGTGGCGCTTTTCGCGGAAAACCGCCAGCAGTCGCAGGTGATCAACCTGCTGCAGATCGAAGGTGAGGACCAGGTTACGCTGAAGGTGACCATCGCCGAAGTTCGCCGCGAGATCCTGAAGCAGATCGGCTTCGACAATCTGGTCTCCAATTCCGGTGGCCTCAGCGTCGCTCAGCTTGGCGCGCCCAATTCCAGTGCCGCAACCGCGACGCTGGGTGGCGGTCTGGCTGCATTGTTCAAGAGCTCGATCGGCAAATACGATATCTCGACCTATCTGAGCGCGCTGGAGCAGGCAAAGGTCGTGAAGACGCTTGCCGAGCCGACGCTGACCGCTATTTCCGGCCAGGCCGCGACGTTCAATTCCGGCGGCCAGGTGCTCTATTCGACGACCGACAACGACGGCAACGTGACCGTCGTGCCCTATAATTACGGTATCAACCTGGCCTTCAAGCCTGTCGTCCTGTCCTCGGGCCGCATCAGCCTGGAGATCAAGACCAACGTGTCGGAACCGGCACCTTCGGTCAGCGGTTCGCAGCCGACCTACCAGCGCCGTTCGGCAGAGACATCCGTCGAACTTCCGTCCGGCGGTTCGATCGCGCTGGCTGGCCTCATCCGCGACAACGTTTCGCAGACATCGAACGGAACGCCTGGTGCCAACAAGATCCCGTTGCTGGGCACACTGTTTCGCCAGCGCACGGTCGAGCGCGACGAGACAGAGCTTGTCATCATCGCGACGCCCTATCTCGTGCGTCCCGTCGCCCGCAATCAGCTGAACCGTCCCGACGACAATTTCAGCCCGGAGAACGACGGCGCGGCATTCTTCATGAACCGCGTCAACAAGGTCTACGGCGGCAAGACGCCGGTCGCCGACGCCCAGTTCCACGGTTCAATCGGGTTCATCTACAAATGAGCGAAGCGGGATCAGCAATGGCACAACACAGAGACACGCCGATGGCCAAGATCAAGACCAGCGCCCGCCACCGCGGCTTTTCGACACCGCTTATCGCGGCCGCCGCAATCGCGGCCGCCTTGCTTTCGGGCTGCGCCTCGCGCGACGACCTGACGACGGGCGGCATCCCCGACGATTATCGCCAGCGCCATCCGATCGTGGTGACGGAAGCCGAGCAATCGGTCGATATTCCGGTTGCCTCGACCGACCGCCGGCTCAACACCGCGCAACGCGACATGATCCGCGGCTTCGCGCAGAACTACGGTTCGCGCGCCACCGGCCCGATCTACCTGCTCACACCAGAGGGATCGCCAAACTCCAACGCCGCACGCCAGCTGCGCGGCCAGGTGCGCGCCGAACTCTCCGCACGCGGGATCGCGAGCTCGAAGATCGTCAACAGCTCCTACGTGACGCTCGATGCCAAGGATGCGGCGCCGATCCGCCTCACCTTTGTCGGTACCACGGCGATGACCTCGCAGTGCGGCCAGTGGCCCAAGGACATGATCAACGACTTCAGCAACCAGAACTACTACAATTTCGGCTGCGCGACGCAGAACAACCTCGCGGCACAGATCGCCAACCCCGAAGATCTCGTTGCGCCACGCGGCATGACGCCGATCGACGCGA
>NZ_DDHH01000172.1:12701-13358 GCF_002338015.1 Rhizobium sp. UBA1881 | reverse complement strand
GCATGACGCCGATCGACGCGACGCGCCGCAACGCCGCCATCAAGGAATATCGCGAACGCACATCCACGATCGAAGAAGTCGGTGGCAACGCCGCCGGCAGCTTCTGATCAGACCAGGATTGACGATGAGCACGGTTGAATACGACATCACAAACACCGCCGACCTTCAGCAAGCCGAAGAGGCGATGCGCATGGGCGAGCTGGAAAACATGCGCCCGCTCCCGCGCATCTCGGTCCATGCCTTCTGTGAGAGCGAGGAACTGCAGCGGGTGATGGAGCGCTGCGGCAACGACCGCCGCCTGTCGAAAGTGAGCCTGCGCATCACCAGCGGCGGCATCGCGGCCGCGGCCAACATGTTTGCAAGCGCGCCGACGCCGAACCTGATCATTCTCGAGACGCGCGCCAATAGCGCCAACCTGCTCAACGAACTGGCGCCGCTTGCGGCCGTCTGCGACCCGTCGACCAAGGTCATCATCGTCGGCTACCACAACGACATCGCGCTTTATCGCGACCTGATCCGCAACGGCATTTCCGAATATATCGTGCAGCCGGTGGGCATGGCCGACATCATGACGGCGATGGCGACGATCTTCGTCGATCCCGATGCCGAGCCGCTCGGGCGCAGCATCGCCTTCATCGGCGCCAAGGGCGGCGTCGG
>NZ_DDHH01000172.1:12149-12470 GCF_002338015.1 Rhizobium sp. UBA1881 | reverse complement strand
CGGCGCCAAGGGCGGCGTCGGCGCCTCGACCATCGCGCATAATTGCGCCTTCGGCATCTCGCGATTGTTTTCGACCGAGACGATCCTCGCCGATCTCGACCTGCCCTACGGAACGGCCAATATCGACTTCGATCAGGACCCGACGCAGGGGATCGCAGAGGCGGTCTATGCCCCGGAGCGCCTGGACGAGATGTTCCTCGACCGCCTGCTGACGAAGTGCTCCGAGCATCTTTCGCTGCTGGCCGCTCCGTCAATCCTCGATCGCGCCTATGATTTCGACGGACACGCCTTCCAGCCGGTCATGGAGGTGCTGCAGCGCAG
>NZ_DDHH01000172.1:0-11984 GCF_002338015.1 Rhizobium sp. UBA1881 | reverse complement strand
ATGGAGGTGCTGCAGCGCAGCGCGCCGGTGACCGTGCTCGACGTGCCGCACGCCTGGTCCGAATGGACCCGCTCGGTACTCGGCGCCGCCGATGAGGTGGTGATCTGCGCGTCTCCCGATCTCGCCAATCTGCGTAACACGAAAAATCTGATCGACGCCCTGCGCAAGATGCGGCCGAATGACAAGCCGCCTCATCTCGTTCTCAACCAGGTGGGCATGCCGAAGCGTCCGGAAATCAGCCCGTCGGATTTCTGCGAGCCGCTGGAATGCGAGCCCGTCGCCATCATCCCGTTCGACAGCAACCTGTTCGGAACGGCCGCCAATAGCGGCCGAATGATCTCGGAGATGGATCCGAAATCGCCGACGGCCGAGACCTTCTCGCAGCTGTCGCACATCGTTACCGGGCGCATCGCCGTCAAGAAGGCGAAGAAGAGCAGTCTTCTCAGCCTCCTGAAGCGCAAGTAGCCCACCAGGAGTGGAATAAGGCATGTTCGGAAAACGCGGAAACGAAGGATCTGGCAAGGCGGGCGGCACAATCGCGCCACCGCCGCCTGTTGCTGCGCCTTCCTCGTCGTCGGCGCCCGCCGTCTTCGTCGAGCCGCAGCGCGAGCAGACCCGCCAGCAGGTGGCGCCGCCGCCGATGCAGACGCCGCAGCGCAAGCGCCCCGCCCGCACCGACGAATATTACGACACCAAGGCGCAGGTCTTCTCGGCGCTGATCGACACGATCGACCTGTCGCAGCTCGCCAAGCTCGACGGCGAGAGCGCGCGCGAGGAAATTCGCGATATCGTCAACGATATCATCACGATCAAGAACTTCGCGATGTCGATCTCCGAGCAGGAAGAGCTGCTCGACGACATCTGCAACGACGTTCTCGGCTATGGTCCGCTGGAACCGCTCCTGGCGCGCGACGACATCGCCGACATCATGGTCAACGGCTCCGGCAAGACCTTCATCGAAGTCGGCGGCAAGACGCTGGAATCGGAAGTGCGCTTCCGCGACAACGCGCAGCTGCTCTCGATCTGCCAGCGGATCGTCAGCCAGGTCGGCCGCCGCGTCGACGAATCGAGCCCGATCTGCGACGCCCGCCTTCCCGACGGCTCACGCGTCAACGTGATTGCGCCGCCGCTCGCGATCGACGGCCCGGCGCTCACCATTCGTAAGTTCAAGAAGGACAAGCTGACGCTCGACCAGCTGGTGCGCTTCGGGGCGATCACGCCGGAAGGCGCGACGCTGCTGCAGATCATCGGCCGCGTCCGCTGCAATATCGTCATCTCCGGCGGTACCGGCTCGGGCAAGACGACGCTTCTGAACTGCCTTACCAACTACATCGACCGCGACGAGCGCGTCATCACCTGCGAAGACACGGCCGAACTGCAGCTGCAGCAGCCGCATGTGGTGCGTCTCGAAACCCGCCCGCCGAACATCGAAGGCGAAGGCGAGATCACCATGCGCGATCTCGTCAAGAACTGCCTGCGTATGCGCCCCGAACGCATCATCGTCGGCGAAGTGCGCGGACCCGAGGTCTTCGACCTCTTGCAGGCGATGAACACCGGCCACGACGGCTCGATGGGCACGATCCACTCCAACTCGCCGCGCGAATGCCTCAGCCGTATCGAATCGATGATTGCCATGGGCGGCTATTCGCTGCCGGCCAAGACCGTTCGCGAGATCATCTCGAACTCGGTCGACGTCATCGTCCAGGCCGCGCGTCTTCGCGATGGCTCGCGCCGCATCACCCAGATCACCGAGGTGATCGGCATGGAAGGCGACGTGATCATCACCCAGGATCTGATGCGCTACGAGATCGAAGGCGAAGACGCGGGCGGAAAGATCATCGGCCGACACAAGTCGACCGGTATCGGCAAGCCGAACTTCTGGGACCGCGCCCGCTACTACAATGAAGAGAAGCGGCTCGCCGCGGCGCTCGACGAAATGGAAGAGAAGTCGAAGGATTAAGATTATGTTCGGTTTCGATCCGATCGTGCTGGGTATCGTGCTGCTCGTGGCCATTTCGGCCGGCGCGGTATGTTACGGCCTGCTCTTTTCGCGGATGGAAACCGAGAAGAAGGCGGCAAGCCGCGTCAGCCGGGTGGCATCGGCCGAACTCGACAAGCAGAGCGTCAAGGCGGCGCGCGACCGCGTCCAGGAAATGTCGAAGCGCCGCAAGTCGATGCAGGACAACCTGAAGGATCTCGAGAAGCGGCAGCAGGAAAACGCCAAGAAGAAGCTGACGCTGAAATCGCGACTGACGCAGGCCGGTCTCTCGATCACGCCGGGCCGTTTCTACATGTTCAGCGCCATTTTCGGCTTTATCCTGATGTTCGTCGCGTTCCTGGCCGGCGCCCCCAACATGGTGGTGCTCGGGCTACCTGTTGTGGCCGGGCTCGGGCTGCCGCGCTGGATCCTCGGCTTCCTGATCAAGCGCCGCCAGAACAAGTTCCTCGATGAGTTCCCGAACGCGCTCGATGTCATCGTGCGATCGATCAAATCCGGCCTTCCGCTGAACGACGCGATCCGGCTGATCGCCAACGAGGGCAAGGAGCCGGTCAAGGGCGAGTTCCGTCGCGTGGTCGAAAGCCAGCAGGTCGGTCTCAGCGTGCCGGACGCCTGCACGCGCATGGGCAACCACATGCCGCTGCAGGAAGTGAACTTCTTCGCGATCGTCATCGCCATTCAGTCGCAGGCCGGCGGCAATCTCTCCGAAGCGATCGGCAACCTCTCGAAGGTGCTGCGTGAGCGCAAGAAGATGAAGGCCAAGGTCAAGGCGCTTTCGATGGAAGCCAAGGCGTCGGCCGTCATCATCGGCGCGCTGCCGTTCATCGTCGCGACGCTCGTCTACCTGACTTCGCCGCAATACATGATGGTGTTGTTCACCGACCCCCGCGGCCACCTGATCATGGGCGCTTCGGCGGTGTGGATGTCGATCGGCATCTTCGTCATGCGCAACATGGTCAATTTCGATATCTAACCGAGGCAATGCGATGTCGTCCGATCTTGCGAGTTCCCTGACCGATCCCTCGATGCTGATCGCGGTGCTGGTCGCGCTGGCGGTGTTCGCGACGCTCTACACGCTCGCCATTCCCTTCTTCGAGCGCGGCGATCTCAACCAGCGCATGAAGGCGGTCTCGACGGAGCGCGAGCAGATGCGTGCCCGCGAACGCGCGCGGATGAACGCGGAATCGACCGGCAGCAAGGCGTCGCTGCGCACGCAGAACAACCGCTCGGTTCGCCAGATCGTCGAGCGCTTCAACCTGCGCGAGGCGCTGGTCGACGAGAACACGATGAACAAGCTGCGCGCGGCGGGCTATCGCTCGGAAAACGCGCTCAACATGTTCCTGGTCGCGCGCTTCCTCCTGCCCTTCTGCTTTTTCGCGCTCGCGATCTTCTGGGTGTTCGGCCTCGACCACCTCGTCGACAAGCCGACGCCGATCCGCTTCCTCGCGACGCTCTGCTTTGCCTATGTCGGCTTCTATGCACCGAATATCTTCATCTCCAACAAGATGAAAAAACGACAGCACTCGATCAAGCGCGCCTGGCCGGACGCGCTGGACCTGATGCTGATCTGCGTGGAATCCGGTATCTCGATCGAGGCGGCGATGCGCCGTGTCTCGGAAGAGCTAGGCGAGGCGTCTCCGCCGCTGGCCGAAGAGATGGTGCTGACGACGGCCGAGCTCTCCTTCCTGCCGGATCGCCGCGTGGCGCTCGAAAATCTCGGCACGCGCACGCAGATCCCGATCGTGCAGTCGGTCGTGCAGGCGCTGATGCAGGCTGATCGCTACGGTACGCCGATTTCGCAGGCGCTGCGCGTGCTTGCCCAGGAAGGCCGCGACGAGCGGATGAACGAGGCGGAGAAGAAGGCCGCCGCGCTGCCGCCGAAGCTCACGGTGCCGATGATCCTGTTCTTCCTGCCGGTTCTGGTCGCCGTCATTCTCGGACCGGCCGGTATCCAGGTCGCCGACCGCTTCTAAGCGGCTCTACCGTCGGCACAGCCGATTTTTAGGATGGACCGCCGCGCGGGGTCGTGTGACATTCGACGACGTCACCCCACCCACGGACCATCGCCATGTCGTCGCTCAGCGTCTTTCTCAGCATTATCGCAACGCTCTCGATCGGGGCGATGAGCCCCGGTCCGAGCTTCGTTCTCGTCTCCAGGATCGCCGTGTCGCGCTCGCGTGTCGACGGGCTTGCGGCGGCGGCCGGCATGGGTCTCGGCGGGGTGTTGTTCAGCATCCTGGCGCTGGCGGGGCTGACCGCCCTGCTCTCGCAGTTCGGCTGGCTCTATCTGGCGCTGAAGATCGTGGGCGGGCTATATCTCGCTTATATCGCCTACAGAATCTGGCGCGGCGCCGGGGAGCCTCTCACGATCGGCGAGACCACCGCCGCCAGCCGCGCCGTCGGCCGCAGCTTCATGACGGCGTTCCTGACGCAGGTCAGCAATCCGAAGACGATCGTCGTCTATGCCAGCATTTTCGCGGCACTGTTGCCGAAGACCATTCCGCTGGAATTGTTCGTGGCGATCCCGCTTGGGGTCTTTGCCGTCGAAGCCGGGTGGTACACGATCGTGGCGCTGGCTTTCTCGGCCCGGCACCCACGCCTCATCTATCTCGCCGCGAAGAAGTGGATCGACCGCGCGGCCGGTGCCGTCATGGCCGGGCTCGGGCTGCAGCTTGTCGTGTCAGGCCTGAGCGGCCGTTAGACAGGTCAGTTGGCGCTGCTTGCCTCAGCGCCGACATCCTTGGCGGCGAGCTTCTGCCAGGAATTCTGCTGCGACATCATCGAGCGGAGATAGGCGACGTTGGCATCGGCCTGCTGCGGCGAGAGTTCGCCGCGGGCGATCTTTTCAGCTTCGGGGAAGCGACCCTGCAAGCCGACGACGAGCGCCAGATTCTGGCGCACACGGCTATCGGCCGTCGGCTGGCTTGCTGCCTGGCGCAGATAGGTTTCGGCGGTCCTGAGATCGCGGGTCAGCACGTAGGACATGCCGAGGTTAGACAGGATAGACGGCTCGCCCGGCTGCAGATCGAGCGCGTCGCGATAGCGCTGGCGCGCCTCGCTGGAGCGGCCGAGCTGATCGAGGATGGCGCCCTGGGCGGAGACGAGCTTCCAATCGGGACGGTCGGCCGTCTGGGCGCGGCCGATGGTGTCGAGCGCCTGCTGCAGCTGGCCGGCGGCGGCCTGCGCCTTGCCGTAGGCGGCAAGCACGTTGCGGTCCTGCGGATTGGCGATCGCCACCTGCTGCATGACGGCGAGCGCCTGGGCGTCCCTGCCCTGCATGCGCAGGAGATTGGCGTAGTTGACGCCGTTGACGGGATCGCGCGGGTTCTTGTCGTAGGCCTGGCCGATCCGATCGGTGGCGGAGCGCACTTCCTGATCGTTCATCGTCTCGATCGGCTTGTTCAGCGCGACCGGGATCGAGCCCGTCGTCATCTTGTCCTTGGTGGTGTTGCAGCCGGCCAGCATCAGGGCCAGCATCGCGGTTGCCGCGCACTGGAGAAGACGGGTTTTCGAAGTGGTGTCGACCAAAGCAGTCATCGCGGTTTCCTGAAATCAGAAATCGGCGCCTGACCTAAAAGCGGAACAGGGAAAGGCTTTGACGCAATCTACGCTCAAGCAATAGTCTGTTAACCCTAACGGAACGTTAAAATATGATTCCCGGACGCCCCCGAAGGATAAACAATGCCCCCGTTCCAGTTCATCGAGAGACCGACCCCCTTCAACACCAAGGGCGGCCAGACCCTGCCGATCTTCGCCGTCACGCCGGCGCATATCGAAACCGGGACGATCGATCCGATCGCGCTCGATTGGGCGAAAAAGGCGGGCTACAAGGCCGAAAGCGGCTCGCTGCTGCTGATCCCGACTTCGGAAGGCCATCTCGGCGGCGCGTTGTTTGGCCTCGGCACCAATCCTTCGGAACAGCCTTATATCACCGGCAAGCTGGCGCGCGCGCTGCCGGCCGGCGACTGGCATATCGAGACCGCGCCGCTGACGGCCAACCGGCTGGCGCTCGGCTTCGGCCTCGGGAGCTATCGTTTCGACCGCTACAAATCCGAGAAGCAGCCGGCCGGCACCCTGATGATCCCGCGCGATGCCGATGCCGCCGATATCAAGCGGCAGCTGGCGGGCGTGTTCCTGGCCCGCGACCTGATCAACACACCCACCAACGACATGGGCCCGAACGAGCTGGAAGCGGCGTTCCGCGGGCTTGCGGCGCACTACAAGGCGGAGATCTCGGTGATCTCGGGCGACGATCTCCGGCATAACTTCCCGCTGGTGCACACGGTCGGCCGCGCCAGCGCCGACGCGCCGCGCCTGATGGAGCTGCGCTGGGGCAAGAAGGGTCATCGCAAGATCACGCTCGTCGGCAAGGGCGTGTGCTTCGACACCGGCGG
Organism: Rhizobium sp. UBA1881; assembly: GCF_002338015.1. NCBI lineage: Bacteria > Pseudomonadati > Pseudomonadota > Alphaproteobacteria > Hyphomicrobiales > Rhizobiaceae > Rhizobium > Rhizobium sp. UBA1881. Next base: position 5,591 of record NZ_DDHH01000172.1, on the reverse strand, counting down.
TCTCGACATCAAGCCCGCCTCCTCCATGCTTCTGATGAAGAAGGACATGGGGGGTGCGGCCAACGTCATGGGTCTCGCGCTCATGATCATGGACGCCAAGCTGAAGGTTGATCTCCGCGTCGTCATCCCGGTGGTCGAGAACTCGATCTCGTCGAACGCCTTCCGCCCCGGCGACATCTACAAGAGCCGCAAGGGCCTGACGGTGCAGATCGACAACACCGACGCCGAGGGTCGCCTGATCCTCGCCGACGCGCTTGCTTATGCCGACGAGGAAGAGCCCGACCTGATGATCGACATGGCAACGCTGACGGGAGCGGCGCGCGTGGCGCTCGGACCCGACCTGCCGCCCTTCTTCACCGACGATACGGATCTCGCGCGCGACCTGATGGAATCGAGCATCGAGACCGACGATCCGCTGTGGCGGCTGCCGCTCTATGCCGGCTACGAAAAGGACATCCGCGCCAAGTTCGCTGACATCACCAACGCGCCGGCGGGCGGCATGGCGGGCGCGATCACGGCGGCGCTGTTCCTCAAGCGCTTCGTCAGCCACGCCAAGAGCTGGGCGCATTTCGACATTTACGGCTGGGCGCCTTCGGAGCGTCCGCATTCGCCCGGCGGCGGCGAAGCGCAGGCGATCCGGGCGCTCTACCACCACATCCGCGAGAGCGTTCGTTAGACTCCGATCGTTAAAATTTTATTCACCCTGTGGGACGGCAGATTTGCCGCCCCATTGCGTTGTGCGGATACGTGCCGGAAAATGGAACGCAGGCGTAACGAATGCGGGAGGGGCCGTGCCGATCGAATTGACCGCATCGCAGGCGCTCGGGCTCTGGCATGGCGTCTCGCTCGACCAGGTTCGCCACGACGACCGCGATTTGACATTGCGCCAGATGGCGATCCTGCTGCATATCTATCTCGTGCCGCCGCCGCATACCGTGCGCGGACTGGCCGCCGAGCTCAATGTCACCAAGCCCGTCATCACCCGGGCGCTCGATACGATGGGCGAGATGGGGTTGGTGGACCGGGTGCGCGATGACAGCGACCGGCGCAACGTGCTGATCAAGCGCACCGTGGGCGGCGCGCTTTATCTGGAAAAACTGGGCGACCGCGTGCGCGAGCACGGGCGCCGGCTGTGACTTTGAGGACAACACCATGACCACGCTCGACCGCCGCCTGCACGCCTTCAGGGACGACCTCGCCGAGCGCGGGCTGGAAGGACAGGTCACGGCGCAGCGCTTTACCGACGGGACGCCGGCGCGCATCGTAGTGCCGGTCGTGGGCCTGCGGCCACGACCGGACGCGACCGTTGGTATCGACACCGAGCTCTTGTTCGGCGAGGACGTGACCGTACTCGACCACGCCGAGGGATGGTGCTGGATCAAGGCGCGGTCGGACAATTACGTCGGCTATCTTCCCGAGAGCGCGGTGAGCGATAAGGCGCCCGCGCCGACCCATATCGTCACCGTTCAGCGCACCTTCCTCTATCGTGAGCCGGAACTGCGCAAACCCTATAACAGCATTCTTTCGATGGGCAGCCGCGTGGCGGTCGCCGGCACCGCCGAGGCGCGCGGCAACCACTATGTGACGCTGGAAGACGGCACCGCGATCTTCGCCAAGCATGTGCAGCCGATCGGCGCGCTTGACGGCGAGGACTATGTCGATATCGCCGCCCGCTTTGTCGAAACGCCCTATCTCTGGGGCGGTCGTTCGGGGCTTGGGATCGATTGCTCCGGCCTGGTGCAGCTTTCCATGCTGATGACCGGCCGCGCCGCGCCGCGCGACACCGACATGCAGGCCTCGGCGCTCGGCACGCCTATTACCCGCGAGGAGCTGCGACGCGGCGACCTGGTGTTCTGGAAGGGACATGTGGCGATCATGGAGGATGCGGAGACGATCCTGCATGCGACCGGCCATACCATGACGGTGGTACGCGAAAACTTCGAAGAGGCCGTTCAGCGCATCGGCTGGCTCTACGAGCAGCCCAACGGCTATCGTCGCGCGATCATGTAACCGGCGGTTTCGGCCACGATGTGACGCCGCCGGACCATGTCTCGAAGGCCTTGGACAATCGCAGAACGCGCATGTCGTCGAAGCGGGGGCCGACGATCTGCAGGCCGATCGGCATGCCGGACCTTGAGAAGCCGCAATTGATCGATGAGGCCGGCTGCTCCGACATGTTCCAGGGAACGGTGAAGGCAATGTGCTCGAAGGGCCGGGCCGGATCGTTGGTCGGCGAGGCCCATTCGGCCGGGTAAGAGACGATGGGGTTGGTCGGCGACAAGACGGCATCGACCGTCTCGAACAGCGCGCCGCAGGCCTTGCGCATCTCGATCGTCTGGTTGAAGCCCTTGACGGCGGCTACGCCGCTGACATCGGCCCCACCCTTGGCCCAGCCGTAGATATAGGGAAGGATGTTCTCGCGGCGCTCCTCGCTCAGCCCCTCGATATCGCCCCAGAAGCGGGCGCGCCAGAAATTGTCGAGACCATCGAGCATCGCCCGCGACAGCATCGGGCCGACCGGCACGACGACGGCGCCGGCTTTTTCGAACTGTTTCGCCGCCGCAACGACCGCCGCCCTCACCTCGTCCTCAGCATCGAGGCCACAGCCGGCGTCGAGCATCAGGCCGATGCGCATGCCTGAGAGGTCGACGTCGAGATCGGTCCAGTCGATATCGTTTGGCGGGAGGCTGGTGCCGTCGCGCCAGTCCGGCCGCGACAGCGTCGCCATGGCGAGCGCCGCATCATCGACCGTGCGCGTCATCGGCCCGGCGCAGCGGCCGACGTAATAGGGATCGACAGGGATGCGGCCGTGGCTGGGCTTGAAGCCGAAGATGCCTGTCCAGCCGGCCGGGAGCCGCACGGAGCCGCCGATATCGGTACCGATATGGAGCGGGCCATAGCCGGCGGCGGCCGCCGCCGAGGCGCCGGCGCTGGAACCGCCAGGGTTCTGCGTGACATCCCACGGGTTGCGGCTGAGCGCGTGGAAGCTCGATAGGCCGGACGAGAGCATGCCGTAATCCGGGCATGTGGTCTTGGCGAAGATGATGGCGCCATCCTCGCGCATGCGGGCGGCGATGGGGGCGTCGTCAAGCGCCGGCGTCAGCTCGACGGCTCGGGTGCCGAGCGGAACGGGCTGACCTTTGGTTGATATCAACTCCTTCAGCGTGACCGGGATGCCATCAAGCGGGCCCAGCGTTTCGCCCCTCGCCCAGCGCTCGGTCGAGGCCTTGGCCTGGGCGCGGGCGGCGTCGGGGTCGTAGAGATAGAGCGCGGCGATGTGCGGTTCCCAGTCGGCAATATGCGGCTCCAGCGCCAGCCAGTATTCCAGCGGAGACAGGCTCTTCGCCGCAAAGTGCCGCTTCAGGTCGCGGATGCTCAGGTCGATCTCGGTCATGGCGCGGTCTTTCAAAATGACATCATCAAATCAGCGGCGTCTTCAATCAACGGCTGGCCTCGCGAGGGTCGGGCAGGTCGCGCAGGCCGTCGCCCAGCATGTTGAAGCCGAGGACGGAAAGCGCGATGGCAAGGCCGGGGAGGATGGCAAGCCAGGGGGCAAGGGCAAGATAGGTCTGCGCATCGGCCAGCATCCGCCCCCAGCTCGGCGCCGGCGGGGCAAGGCCGAGACCGAGGAAGCTGAGGCCCGCTTCGGTGAGCACCGCGAGGCCAAGCTGGATGGTCACCTGGACGATGAGCTGGCTCATGATATTGGGCAGCACGTGGCGGAGCGAAATCGCCAGCCGGGTATTCCCAAGCGCGCGGGCTGCCAGCACATAATCGCGGCTCCAGGCCTGCAGCGCGCTTGCCAGCGCCACACGGGCAAAGACCGGAATGAGGAAGGTTGCGATGGCGGCGATCGCCGTCAGCCGGCCGCCGCCGAGGAAGGCGCCGAGCATCATTGCCGAGAGGATGGGCGGGAGCGCGAAGATGACGTCGCAGACGCGCATTAGAAGCGTTTCGAAGATGCCGCGAAAGGCAGCCGCGGCCAGGCCCGCGATGGTGCCGAGCGCGCCGCCGATGGCGACGGCAACGATCGCGATCGAGAGCGAATTCCAGCAGCCGACCATCAGCATGGAGAGCACGTCGCGGCCCAACTGATCGGTGCCGAGAAGGCCGAAGCCGAGCGGTGGCTGCAGCTTATGGATGATCTGCATCTTGGCCGGCGGCAGCGGCGTCCAGACGAGCGAGACGAGCGCGATGGCGACGAGGCACGCGACGATCGCGGCGCCGATGATGAGGTTGACGCGCTTGACGCCGCGCATGCGGCGGCGGCCGATATTTGTTGCGGTGGAGACCAGCGGCGCCATTTCAGATCCCCTTTCTCAAACGCGGGTCGATCGCCAGATAGGAGAGATCGACCAGGAAGTTCATGAGGATGACGAGGCCGGCGAAGAACAGCACCACATCCTGCATGACGACGATATCGCGCTGCGACAGCGCCTGATAGGCGAGACGGCCGAGGCCGGGGAGATTGAAGACATTCTCGACGAGCACGGCGCCAGCCACCAGGAAAGTGGCTTGCAGGCCGAGGATGGTGAGAATCGGCACCAGCGCATTGGGCACCGAATGGCGCCAGAGCACGGTGGCCGATGACAGGCCCTTGGCGCGGGCGGTGCGGGTGAAATCCTCGTGCAGCGTGTCCAGCACCGCCGAGCGGGTAACACGGGTGAGCACGCCCGCCTGCGGCAGGGCCAGCGCCACCGCCGGCATAAGCAGGGCCTTCAGCGCCGGCCAGACACCCGCGCTCCAGCCCGGAAACCCACCCGCCGGCATCAGCCCGAGCGTTGTCGAGAACAGGATGATCAACAGCAACGCCACCCAGAAGGCCGGCACGGCGATGCTGACCTGCGAGAAGACGGCCGCGACCGCATCGACAATACCGCCGCGCCTGGAGGCTGCGGTGACGCCGAGGGGGATGGCGATTGCGACGGAGAGCAGGATGGCAATGAGGGCGAGCGGCAGGGTGACGGCGAGCCGCTCGAGGATGAGGCCGGCGACGGGGACGCCATAGGTGTAGGAGCGCCCGAGATCGCCGGTGAAGACGCCTGCCAGCCACTCGGCGTATCGTATGAGGAGCGAGCGGTCGAGGCCGAGTTCGTGACGGAGCGCCGCCAGCGTCTCCGGCGAGGCCGAGGTGCCGAGCATGATCGAGGCCGGGTCACCGGGCAGCATGTCCATGACGGCGAAGATCAGCAGCGAGACCACGAGCAGCGTGAGGACGAGGCCGGCGACGCGACGGAGCACGAGGGCGATCATGCGGCGGCTCTTGGGGTGGAGGGAAGATGGGGCGAGCTGCCCGCTACGAATCTCTTCTCCCCAGTGGGGAGAAGGTGGCGGCAGCCGGATGAGGGGGCCGCGGGCTCAGCGGTTGGGTTACCCCCCTCTGTCCTGCCGGACATCTCCCCCACAAGGGGGGAGATCGAATCGTTGCGATGGCATCGCTGAACGTTGAGGTCGGAGCGAGCGGATGCGCCAAGCCAATCTCCCCCCTTGTGGGGGAGATGCCCGTCATGGCATAGTGGGGAATCCCCGCTCCGCCGCCCGCTTCTCACCAGCCGATCAACCGATCAAGCCGCAACCGCACCCTGCTTGCG
>NZ_DDHH01000127.1:0-32989 GCF_002338015.1 Rhizobium sp. UBA1881 | reverse complement strand
GACGGTTGCGTGAGTGGATGCGTGCTTCGAGCCTGCAGACACGTCGATCGATGCGGCCAATCAGCGATCGTATAATTACAATATATCAATTGGTTGGGAAGATTTGGAGCGGGCGAAGGGGTTCGAACCCTCGACCCCAACCTTGGCAAGGTTGTGCTCTACCACTGAGCTACACCCGCTCATAATCCCGACGGCCTGTGGTAGTTAGAGAGGACCGTGGGCGCCACCTTGCGGCGACGGGCGCTATATCGCCCAAACGATTTTCAAATGCAACAGGGAAATGACGGAAAGGCGAAGAAAAATTTGAAAAGCTTACCCGGTCCCAGCTAAAATGCCGCAAATGCAGGGAAAAGCGGCGAATAGGCACGTTGCAAAAAAGGGGAGGGGGACGTAATCAGGGGGCGCCTTATCCCAATAGAATGCTGGAACGAGCCATGACCGAGAAGACGCCGAAGACCGCAGCCGAACTCTACGCCTTTCTCGACGGGCTCGGCATCAAGCACAGCACCAAGACGCATGCGCCGGTGTTCACGGTGGCCGAATCGGTGGCGTTGCGCGACGAGATTCCCGGCGGTCACACCAAGAACCTGTTCGTGAAGGACAAGAAGGACCAGTTCTTCCTGCTTACCGTCGAGGAGAATGCCTCGGTCGACCTGAAGACGGTGCACACGGTGATCGGTGCCGCCAGCAAGGTGTCGTTCGGCAAGGCTGAGAAGCTGATGGAGTATCTGGGCGTCATTCCGGGCTCGGTCACGGCCTTCGGCGCGATCAATGATTCCGACCACAAGGTCACATTCGTTCTTGATGCCGATCTCATGAAGGACGAGATTATCAATTGCCATCCGCTGTCCAACGACGCGACCACGTCGATTGCAAGTGCGGACCTCGTTCGCTTCATGGAAGCGACCGGTCACACGCCGCTTGTCTTGAAAGTGACGTCCTGACATACGATTTTAACGCTAGAAAAGCCGGCTGACCGGCGCGGCGGGAGATACTCATGAGCGGCAACGACAATCCCTACAGCAATTCCTTCGGCCAGATGTCGGCAACGGCGAGCTATGGCGGCGCGCCTGCAGCACCGGCCCAGGCAGCGGCGCCGGCACCGATGGCGGCCGCCGGCGGCTACATCAAGGATACGACGACGGCGACCTTCAGCAAGGACGTCATCGAGGAGTCGCGCAACCAGCCCGTTCTCGTCGATTTCTGGGCGCCCTGGTGCGGCCCGTGCAAGCAGCTGACCCCCGTCATCGAAAAGGTGGTCAACGAGGCTCAAGGGCGCGTTAAGCTCGTCAAGATGAACATCGACGACCATCCGTCGATCGCCGGCCAGCTCGGCATCCAGTCGATCCCCGCCGTCATCGCCTTCGTCGGCGGCCGTCCGGCCGATGGCTTCATGGGGGCGGTGCCCGAAAGCCAGATCCGTGAGTTCATCGATCGCGTCGCCGGTCCCGCGGGTGCCGATCAGGCGGCAGAGATCGAGGCTGTGCTTGTCGAGGCCGATGGTCTGCTCGCCAGCGGCGACATCAATGGTGCCGCACAGCTCTATGGCGCCGTCATGCAGGCCGATCCCGACAACGCCAAGGCGCTCGCCGGCATGGCGCAGTGCATGATTTCAGCCAACCAGCATGAGCGGGCGCGCGAGGCGCTGAAGGAACTCCCCGACGAGATGGCCGCCGATCCGGCGATCCAGGCGGTGGTGAAGAAGCTCGAGCAGATCGAGGAAGCCCGCAAGCTCGGCGATCCCGTGGCGCTGGAACAGGCGCTTGCCGCCAACCCCGACGATCACGAGGCGCGCATGAAGCTCGCCAAGATCCGCAATGTCGAGGGCGCGCGCGAGGAAGCGGCCGATCACCTGCTTTACATCATGCGCAAGGACCGGACCTTCGACGACGACGGCGCGCGCCGCCAGCTGTTGCAGTTCTTCGAGGTCTGGGGCTTCAAGGATCCGGCCAGCGTTTCGGGACGGCGCAAGCTTTCGGCGATGCTGTTCTCTTAAGCATCAGCGACATTTCGCCTTCCTGTTTGCCGCCGGCGACCCTTGCGTTTTCGATGGCGTACCCCACATTCGTTTAGATGCGGGCGTGTGGTTTAGGTCCGCCGATTATGCGGGACGAGTGCCGATGCAAGTGGGGAATGCACGATATCTGAAGAGCGGCGATGTGCCTGACACGATCGCCGTCTTCCCCTTGACCGGTGCGCTGCTGCTTCCGACCGGCCAGCTTCCACTCAACATCTTCGAGCCCCGCTATCTCGCCATGTTCGACGCGGCGATATCAGGCAACCGGTTGATCGGCATGGTGCAGCCGGCGCTTGGCGAGAGCGACGACAAGAATAGCGACGGCAATCTCAGCGCCGTCGGCTGCGTCGGGCGCATCACCTCGTTTGCCGAGACCGGCGACGGTCGATACATCGTCTCGTTGACCGGCGTCTGCCGCTTCCGTCTGCTCGACGAGAAGGACACGCACCAGCCGTACCGCACCTTCCGCATCGCGCCGTTCATCTCCGATCTCTCGGCACGCAACGAAGAGGACGCGGTCGACCGCGCGGCCCTTCTCGCCGCCTTCAAGGCCTATCTCGAGGCCAACAAGCTGGAGGCGGATTGGGAGAGCGTGGAGCGCGCCAGCAACATGACGCTGGTCAATTCGCTCGCGATGATGTCGCCCTTCGGCCCGGCGGAAAAACAGGCGCTTCTCGAGGCGCCGGATCTGAAGACGCGGGCGGAAACGCTGATCGCCATCACCGAGATCGTCCTTGCCCGTGTCTTCGGTGACTCGGACACGATTTTGCAGTAGAAGCGGTCGCATGGACGAAAAACTGAGCCGCGTCGATCCCAAGCTTCTGGAACTGATGGTCTGCCCGCTGACCAAGGGGCGGCTCATCTATGATCGCGAGCACAACGAGCTCGTCTCCGAAAAGGCGAAGCTCGCCTACCCGATCCGCGACGGCATACCGATCATGCTGGTATCGGAAGCGCGCGAGATCGAGGAATAGGCTATTCTGATCCAGCCGGCGCGTGAGCTCCGTTTATGCCACCCCTTCTGAGACTGAGGCGTGAGCTATGGCAGACGAAATCTACTGGTCTTTCTACTTTGTGCCGATCGGCATCACGTTGTCGTGCCTGCTTCTCTATGCCGGCCATGGTCTCTATCTGCGTCATCGCCGACGGCTGAGACGCAACCGACCGCCGCCGATTTGACACAACGTCCTAAATCGCCTCGCCCGCCAGCAAGCGCGGGTTGCCCGCTGCCGTCGTGCCGGCGGCTTGGCCGATGAAGTAGGATTTGAGGCCCGGTAGCCGGTCTACGAGGCCGAGGCCGAAGTCGCGGGCGATGCGGATCGGCGCGAGGTCGTTGGAAAACAGGCGGTTCAGCACATCCGTCGTCACGCCCATGCGGAAAGTGTCGAAACGGCGCCAGGCCTGGTAGCGCTCGAGAATGTTGATCGAGCCGATATCGAGGCCGAGGCGATCGGCTTCGACGATGGTTTCGGCAAGGGCCGCCACATCCTTGAAGCCGAGATTGAGGCCCTGGCCGGAGATCGGGTGGATGCCGTGGGCAGCGTCACCCGCCAGAGCCAGGCGCGGGGCGACGAAGGCGCGCGCCAGCGTCAGGCCGAGCGGGAAGGCGCGTTTGTCACCCACCACCTTCAGCGCGCCGAGCTTGTGGCCGAAGCGGCGTTCCAGCTCTTCCTCGAAAATCAGGTCGTCGGAGCGCACCAGCCGGTTGGCGTCGGCCGTCGTTTCGGTCCAGACCAGCGAGGAGCGGTTGTCCTTCAACGGCAGGATGGCGAAGGGGCCTGAGGGAAGGAAGTGCTCCTCGGCGCAGCCATTGTGCGGGCGTTCGTGCTCGACCGTGGTGACGATGCCGGACTGGCCGTATTCCCAATGAACCGTCTTGATGCCTGCGAGATCGCGCAGGTGCGAGCGCACGCCATCGCAGGCGACCACGAGTTTGGTCTCGATCGTGCTGCCGTCGGAGAGCGTGATTTCGGCGTGGGTGTCCAGCGTCTTCAGGCCGGTGGCGCTGAGGCCGTGGGTGATCTCGATGCCGAGCCTTTCGCAGGCGCCGCGCAGCGCGCCCACCATAGCGACATTCGGGATCATGTGGGCGAAGGGCTTGCCGTCCTCGACCTCGCCGTCGAAGGTGAGGAAGACCGGGCGCACGGGATCGGAGGTCTTTGAATCGGTGACGATCATCTTGGTGATCGGCTGCGCCGTCGGCTCGATCTCGTTCCAGATGCCGAAGACGTCGAGCATCTTGGTGGCGGCGGCGATGATGGCGGATGCGCGCGGGTCCTTGCGCCAGACGTCCGCGGGGGCTGCTTCAACCACCGCGACATCAAGATGCGGCGCCGCCTGCTTGACCGCGACAGCCATGGAGAGCCCGACATAACCCCCGCCAACCACAAGCATGTCACGCATAACGCCCGTCCCGTTCTTTTAGAATATCCTATTGATCTATATAGATCATCATCGCCACACTTCCTACCTGCCGGAGCCATACAAAATGACGCGCCTCACCGAAAAGCCGACCGCGATGGAAACCTTGCTCGCGACACTCGATCTGGAGCCGATCGAGGTCGATATCTTTCGCGGCACCAGCCCGCAGGTCGGCTGGCAGCGTGTGTTCGGCGGGCAGGTGATCGCGCAGGCGCTGATGGCGGCGCAGCGGACCGTCGATACAGAGCGGCTGGTGCATTCGCTGCACGCCTATTTCATGCGGCCGGGTGATCCCTCGGTGCCGATCATCTACCAGGTCGAGCGCATCCGCGACGGGTCGAGCTTCAACACCCGCCGCGTCGTCGCCATCCAGCATGGTAAGGCGATCTTCGCGCTGTCGGCCTCGTTCCAGATCGTCGAGCCCGGTTTCGAGCATCAGGTCGCCATGCCCAACGTGCCGATGCCCGAGACGCTGATCGACGAGAACGAGATCGCCAAGCGCTATCTCGCGCATGCGCCCGAGGCGATCCGCAAATATTGGGGTCGCGAGCGGCCGATCGAGATCCGGCCGGTCTCGCTGACCCATTATTTCTCCGACAAGAAGCTCGATCCGCTGCAGCATGTGTGGGTGCGCGCCAATGGTCCGGTTCCCGATGACCGGCACGCCCAGGCGGCGGTGCTCGCCTATATCTCCGACATGACGCTGCTCGACACGTCGCTCTATCCCCACGGTACCTCGATCTTCGATCAGACGATCCAGGTCGCCAGCCTCGACCACTCCATGTGGTTCCATCGCCCGGTCAAGCTCGACGACTGGCTCCTTTATACACAGGACAGTCCGTCCGCATCCGGTGCGCGAGGTTTGACGCGCGGTAGCCTCTATACGCGAGACGGCGTGCTCATTGCGTCGGTGGCCCAGGAGGGTCTGATTCGTAAAAGGGCAAATGACTAATTTGGATGCAAATTTAATCGTTTGTGTATTTTTTGAGCGATTATTAGGCAATCACTTGCCTGTTTAATGGCGCCTGCAAATATATTTCTTATTTTTCAATACCTTAACAAATCGTTTCGAATCTGGCACGGGCCTTGAATGTAAGAGGTCGGTCGCTGGTCGCAAACGGCAGTGGCAAGGAGAGTCGGCTCCGTGCCGAGGGTAACGAAGGATGGGAAACCAGATGAAAATTGTGATGGCCATTATCAAGCCGTTCAAGCTGGATGAGGTGCGTGAAGCCCTTACGGCGATCGGCATTCAGGGCCTGACCGTGACCGAAGTGAAGGGTTACGGGCGCCAGAAGGGACATACCGAAATCTATCGCGGCACCGAATACGCGGTCAGCTTCCTGCCGAAGCTCAAGATCGAGATCGCCGTCGCAAGCGAGCTCGTCGACAAGGCTGTCGAAGCCATCGCGTCGTCGGCCAAGACCGGTCAGATCGGCGACGGCAAGATCTTCGTTTACTCGATCGACCATGCCGTGCGCATCCGTACCGGCGAAACCGATGCAGAAGCGCTGTAAGTAACGGTAGAGCCAAGGAGCTTTTCTCTATGTCAATTTCGAAGTTTTCTCCCACTCTGGCGCGCCTTGCAACTGCGTCCGCAGCGCTTCTCGCGCCGGTCGTCGCTTTCGCGCAGGATGCCGCCACCGCTGCCGCTCCGGCTGCCGCCGCCGCACCCGTTCCGGACAAGGGCGACACCACTTTCATGTTCGTCTCGACCATCCTGGTGCTGTTCATGCTGGTTCCGGGCCTCGCACTGTTCTACGGCGGCCTGGTCCGCGCCAAGAACATGCTCTCGGTCCTGATGCAGTGCACGATGATCGGCGCCGTCATGATGCTGATCTGGGTCATCTACGGCTATTCCTTCGCCTTCGGCGGCTCGGAAAGCGCATACTGGGGCGGTACCGCCAAGCTGTTCCTCTCCGGCGTGACCAAGGAAACGACGGCAGCCACCTTCTCGCAGGGCGTCGTCATTCCTGAGTTCATCTTCGTGATGTTCCAGATGACCTTCGCCGCCATCACGCCTGCGCTCATCGTCGGCGCATTCGCCGAGCGCATCAAGTTCTCGGCCGCGGTGCTCTTCTGCGCGCTGTGGGCAACCTTCGTCTACTTCCCGGTCGCACACATGGTCTGGGACGCAAACGGCCTGCTCTTCAAGATGGGCGCGCTCGACTTCGCAGGCGGCACGGTCGTTCACATCAACGCCGGTATCGCCGGTCTGGTCGGTGCGATCCTCGTCGGCAAGCGCATCGGCTTCGGCAAGGACATGATGGCTCCGCACTCGATGACGCTCACCATGGTTGGCGCCTCGATGCTCTGGGTCGGCTGGTTCGGCTTCAACGCCGGCTCCAACCTCGAAGCTTCCGGCGGCGCGATGCTCGCAACCGTCAACACCTTCGTCGCAACCGCCGCTGCCATCGTATCGTGGGCTGCCGTCGAAACGATGACCCGCGGCAAGGCCTCCATGCTCGGTGGCGCTTCCGGCATGGTCGCCGGTCTGGTCGCCATCACGCCTGCTGCCGGCATTGTCGGCCCGATGGGCGCGATCGTCATGGGTCTCATCGTCTCGCCGCTTTGCTACTTCTTCGTCTCCGTGGTGAAGAACAAGTTCGGCTACGACGACACGGCTGACGTCTTCGGCGTTCACGGCGTCGGCGGCATCTTCGGCGCGATCTTCACCGGCATCTTCGCCAGCGCATCGCTCGGTGGCGTCGGTTACGCCGAAGGCGTGACGATGGGTGGCCAGGTCATGACCCAGCTCACCGCCGTTGCAATCACCGTCGTATGGTGCGGCATCGGTTCGGCGATCCTCTACAAGATCGTCGATGTCATCGTCGGCCTGCGCGTCGCCGTCGAAGCCGAACGCGAAGGTCTCGACCTCGCTACGCATGGCGAAGCCGCTTACCACTCCTAAACAAGGCTTGCGGCGCTCAAAAATGGGCGCCGCTGAACAGCCCGTCGCGGCTTGATCAACAGTTGAGCCGCTCTTGGCCCGGACCTTTCAAAGGTTCGGGCCTTTTTATTTCCGTATCCGTCGACCAGCCCGCTCATGGTTAACATCGCTTTAACCGTCCTTTGGTTAGGTGGAGCGGACGCATTGGGCGCGAAGCGCATTGGCGATTCGCACGCATCAGGCATTGGACGGGTACAACACATGGCAAGAAGCACATCGCCAGCAATGGATGGCCGGCCGGACCGTTTCTCCCTCTCGGGGTTCATTTTCCGGCAGGCGCAGACCCTTTTGGGGTTTGCCATCTTCATTGCGCTGGCACTGGCCGTCGCGGCTTTGGCGACCTGGAACGTCGCCGATCCGAGCTATTCCTACGCCACCGGCAACGAGCCCACCAATGTGCTCGGCTATAGCGGTGCAGCGTTTGCCGATATCCTGATGCAGTTTTTCGGCCTTGCGAGCGTGGTGGCGCTGCTGCCCGTCGTCGCCTGGGCGCTGGCGTTGATCTCCGGCCGCCGTTTCACCCGCATTCCGGCGCGCGCTGCCGCCTGGGGCCTCGGCTCCGTTCTTTCCTGCGCCGTCCTCGGCTGCTTTCCGCCGCCGCTCACCTGGCCGATCCCCAACGGCATCGGCGGCGTTATCGGCGACATGATCCTGCGCTTCCCGGCGCTGTTCGTCGGCGCCTATCCGACCGGCACCTTCGCCACCGCCGTCGGCTGCATCTTCGCCGTCCCCTGCGTCTGGATGATGCTCTTTGCCGCTGGCATCGTCGGCCGTACCGAAGAGGAAGAGGCCGAAGAGGAAGAAGAAAACTACGCCGCCAGCCGCTCCAAGCTGCGTTCGGTGGGCGATGAGGACGAGGAAGACGACGAGGGCGGCTGGCTTGCCTTCGGCGCGCTGACGCATGCCTGGTACATGAGCCAGGCCCGCATGCGCCGCATGCTCGGCATGGGCCCGCGCAAGCGCAAGCTCGATGACTACGACGCGCCTTACGATTTCAACGATGACGAGTTCGGCAAGCTCAACGAGCCGGTGCGCGCCAAGGCGCCTCAACGCGGCGAGCGCATGGATCCCTCGATGGATCCGTCGATCGCTCCCCGTGCCGGTTCGCCGCGCCGCGTGGTCTCCGCGCCGTCGATCTCGCTCAACGACGATGATGACGACGACATGGGCTACGAAAGCGACATGCCGCCGCGCCCGGCCGATATCCTGCCCGATGACGAAGACGACAATGGCTGGATGATGCGTGCGCCTGCCAAGCAGGCCGGCGGTCGCGCCGAGCCGCGCGTGCAGCAGGCCGCTCAGCGCCCCAAGCTCGGCGCCCGTATCGAGCGCGAGCAGCAGGGCTCCTTCATCCGCCCCGAAGGCTTCCAGCTGCCGTCCATGCACCTGCTTGCAGAGCCCAAGGCCGTCGTGCGCGATTCGACGCTGTCGGCCGATGCGCTTGAACAGAATGCCCGCATGCTCGAGGGCGTGCTTGAGGATTTCGGCGTCAAGGGCGAGATCATCCACGTCCGTCCAGGCCCCGTCGTCACGCTTTACGAACTGGAGCCGGCCCCCGGCATCAAGTCGTCGCGCGTCATCGGCCTTGCCGACGATATCGCCCGCTCGATGAGCGCGATCGCCGCCCGCGTCGCCGTCGTGCCGGGCCGCAACGCCATCGGCATCGAACTGCCGAACAATATCCGCGAGACCGTCTATCTGCGCGAGATGATCGCCTCCAGAGATTTCGAGACCTCCAAGGCGAAGCTTGCCATGGCGCTCGGCAAGACGATTGGCGGCGAAGCCGTCATCGCCGACCTCGCCAAGATGCCGCATCTGCTCGTCGCCGGCACCACCGGCTCGGGTAAATCGGTCGCTATCAACACCATGATCCTGTCGCTGCTCTACCGGATGACGCCGGAGCAGTGCCGCCTGATCATGATCGATCCGAAGATGCTCGAGCTCTCCGTCTATGACGGCATCCCGCATCTGCTTTCGCCCGTCGTCACCGATCCGAAGAAGGCCGTCGTGGCGCTGAAGTGGACGGTGCGTGAGATGGAAGAGCGCTACAAGAAGATGTCGAAGATCGGTGTTCGCAACATCGACGGCTTCAATTCCCGCGTCGAGCAGGCGCTTGCCAAGGGCGAGGCGATCTCGCGCACCGTACAGACGGGCTTCGACCGGGAGACCGGCGAGGCGATGTACGAGACGGAAGAGTTCGATCTGAAGCCGCTGCCCTATATCGTCGTCATCATCGACGAAATGGCCGACCTGATGATGGTCGCCGGCAAGGATATCGAAGGCGCCGTGCAGCGCTTGGCGCAGATGGCGCGCGCCGCCGGCATCCATGTGATCATGGCAACGCAGCGTCCCTCGGTCGACGTCATCACCGGCACGATCAAGGCCAACTTCCCGACCCGTATCTCCTTCCAGGTGACGTCGAAGATCGACAGCCGCACGATCCTTGGCGAACAGGGCGCCGAGCAGCTTCTCGGCATGGGCGACATGCTCTACATGGCCGGCGGCGGCCGCATCCAGCGCGTCCACGGCCCGTTCGTGGCCGATGGCGAGGTGGAGGACATCGTCGCCTATCTGAAGACACAGGGCGCGCCGCAATATCTCGATGCCATCACCGCCGATGACGACGAGGATGGCGATTACGGCGGCGGACCCTCCGGAACCGGCAATCTCGCCGATAGCGATGATCCCTACGACCAGGCCGTCGCCATCGTCCTTCGCGACGGAAAGGCCTCGACCTCCTACGTCCAGCGCCGTCTCGGCATCGGCTACAACCGCGCGGCGTCGCTTATCGAGCGGATGGAGCAGGAGGGCATCATCGGCCCGGCCAACCATGCCGGCAAGCGCGAGATCCTGGTCCCCACCGAAGGCGATATTCTCGACCGGTGAGGGCGCTCGCGCCCTTGATTCCGGCATTTTCAGCGCGATTTATCTCGCATGTACTGGTCCTTCACGGAAACCTGATCGGCGCGAAAACGTTACCTTTGGCCGGTCGCGCCAGGACGCCATGAAGACGCCGCGTTTCGGCAGCATGCAGACTGCATAAAGGAGACTTTCATGAACCACTCCGACACATTCCTGGACCGCTTCACGCTGACACGGCGCCACATGCTGGGCGCGCTTGCTGTCGCAGCTGCGTCCACCGCGCTGCCGCTCAACGTCTTCGCCCAGGCGGCCGCGGCTGCGTCCACAAGCGGCACCGCGCAGGCGATCGCCGACCACTTCTCCTCGGTCGCCACGATGCAGGGCGAGTTCGTACAGTTCGGCCCCAAGGGCGAGCAGACCGGCGGCAAGTTCTTCATCCAGCGCCCCGGCAAGCTGCGCTTCAACTACGACGACCCGTCGCCGATCCGCGTGATCGCCGATGGCAAGAACGTGGCGATCGGCAACATGAAGCTGAAGACCTGGGATCTCTACCCGCTGTCGAAGACGCCGCTCAGCCTGCTTCTGGCGCAGAAGATCGACCTCTCTGCCGGCTCGGTGAAGAGCGTCAAGGAAGAGTCCGACCTGACGACGATCGCGCTCGGCAACAACACCGTTTTCGGCAACTCGACCATCACCATGATGTTCGACCCGAAGACCTATGACCTGCGCCAATGGACGATCACCGACAACCAGGGCAAGGACACGTCCGTCATGGTGTTCAACGTGAAGACCGGCGTGCAGTTCGACGACAAGGTGTTCAAGGTGCCTTACGAGGTCATCCCGGGGACCGCGGCCTATCGGGATTGATGACGTCGTCTTCGCGTCCATGATCGTTGCAGTCATGGAGACGTGCTTAGATCCTCGGCACGAGGCCGAGGATGACGTCGAGGATTTAGAAGCTTTTTGTTTTCAATGGGTTGATAACGGCGCCCCACCCTCCGACGTCATGCTCGGGCGCGT
Organism: Rhizobium sp. UBA1881; assembly: GCF_002338015.1. Classification (NCBI taxonomy): domain Bacteria; kingdom Pseudomonadati; phylum Pseudomonadota; class Alphaproteobacteria; order Hyphomicrobiales; family Rhizobiaceae; genus Rhizobium; species Rhizobium sp. UBA1881. The sequence goes on along the minus strand of NZ_DDHH01000127.1, from coordinate 21,722 downwards.
CCCAAGCATCTGCTGCCTTGTCGGCTGGCTCGACGTGAGTGGACCTTGCCGAAAACAGACACCCCAATACACCGCACCGCTCAGCCGTCTCCCGTGCTACTTCCGGCTCGCCTTCCTTGCCGCGACCAATTCGTCGCCAGCATCGGGCTCGCTATCGGGAACGCTGTCGAGGATGGCGAGCGCCGCACTGACATCGCCCCGTTCCGCGCGCTTCTTCAGACTCATGATCGCCCGCCGGTGCCCGATGCCATCGGCGATGAAGGCGGAGAGCAGCTGGTTCAACGATACATTGTCCTCCGCCGCCGCACGCTTGGCTTCTTCCATCACATGATCGGCTATTCTCAGAGGATAGGTGCTCATGTCTCTTGTCTCCTTTGCGCGATGAAATTTCCAGCGCTCATGACTGAGATGCCAAAGGCGCTGACTGCGGGGTGCCGGAAATAACGATCATTGCTAACGATCAAGGTGGCCCCGGCTGCCAGGGCGCACTCGATGTAAATGTCGTCCTTCGGGTCAGCGAGGAACGGCCTGAAGTGAAACCACGGCGAGACAAGCTCGGCCTTGCTGACCACCGCATTGAGCACGATGTCGATCTTGCTCTCGCTGAGCCAGGTAGCCTTGCCGAGAATGCCCGGCCGCTTCAGCACGTCTTCATACTCCAGCGCCACCGCCGGCGACAGTGCGAAGTCGACGCCACCGGTAAGCATCTCGTGCACAAGCTGATGCGAGGCGCCTTTCGAGGATCGCAAAGCCGAAACCATGACATTTGCATCAACGACGATCATGGCGACTATATGATATCGCATATGATATCATGTCAAGGTGTGCCGATCGCGTCGTTCAACACCCCAAACGCTTGCGCCCAGCCCCGCAACATGATCATGAAAGCCCAACGCACCCATCGCCACTTGAAAGCCACCATGCAGACCACCGAGCCCAGCGCGACATGACCACGCTTGCAGCCTATGCCGGCCTTTTCGCCATCTCGCTGATCGCGGCCACCATCCTGCCCGCGCAGTCGGAAGCGGGCCTCGTTGCGCTCATTCTCTCCGGGCAATATTCCACGTTGCTGCTCGTCATCGTCGCCAGCGTCGGCAATATCCTCGGTTCGCTGGTCAACTGGCTGCTCGGCATCGGCATCGAGCGCTTTCGCGACAGGCGGTGGTTTCCGGTGGGGGAGGTGGCGCTGGATCGGGCGCAGCGTTGGTATCGGCGGTATGGGAAATGGTCGCTGCTGGCAAGCTGGTTGCCCATCGTCGGCGATCCCATCACCGTCGTTGCCGGCGTGATGCGCGAGCCGCTGCCGGTCTTTCTGCTTTTGGTGACGATCGCCAAGACCGCGCGTTACGCGGTCCTGGCGGTGATCACACTGGGCATCGTCGGCTGATCAGCCGGCGATCTTCGAGAAGTCGGCGACGGTGCCGGTGGCTTCGCGGATGAGGCGCAGCAGCGCCAGGCGGTTGGCGCGGATCGCCGCGTCCTCGTCGTTGACGAGCACGTCGGTGAAGAAGCGGTCGACAGGCGCGCGCAGCGTCGAGAGAGCGGCCATCGCCGAGCGGAAGTCTTCCTTCTCGATCGCGCCGGATGCCTCGGCCGACACCGTCTTGATCGCCGCGAAAAGCTCCTTCTCGGCGTCGAGCTTCAGAAGCGCGTCCGAGACGCCGTCGGCGACCACCGTGCCCTTCTTCTCCTCGGCGGCCAGCAGCTGTACGGCGCGCTTGGTGCCGGCGAGCAGGTTCTTGCCGTCCTCGGAGCTGACGAAATGGGTCAGCGCCTCGACGCGGCGGGCGACCATGCGGAGATCGTCGGTCTCGGGCGTCAGCACCGCGTCGATCAGGTCGTGGCGGGCGCCCTGGTCGCGCAGATAGACCTTCAGGCGGTCATGGAAGAAGGACAAGAGGTCGAGCTGGCGCGACATGTCGTCGGCGGCAACCTTATTGCCGATATCCATGTCGATGCGCGCCATGTGGCTGACGATGCGCGGAAGCAGCGTCAAATGCACGCCGCGCTCCAGGATGATGCGGATGACGCCGAGCGCGGCGCGGCGCAGCGCGAAGGGGTCCTTGGAGCCCGTCGGCTTCTCGTCGACGGCCCAGAAGCCGATCAGCGTGTCGAGCTTGTCGGCAAGCGCCACCGTGATCGCCACCTTGTCCTGCGGCAGCTGGTCGGACGGGCCCTGCGGCTTGTAGTGTTCCTCGATCGCGGTCGAGACCACGGCCTCTTCGCCCTGCAGAATGGCGTACTTGCGGCCCATCACGCCCTGCAGCTCGGGGAATTCGCCGACGGCTTCGGTGCGCAGGTCCGCCTTGGCGAGCACCACGGCGCGGTCGACCAGCTTGTAGTCGGCGCCGGCGGGGAAGGCGACCTTGGCGGCCATGGCGCGGATGCGCTCCACCCGCTCGCCCTGCGTGCCGAGCTTGGCATGGAAGGTGACGTTGAGCGCATCGAGCTTGGCCATGCGCTGGTCGAGCGGCTTCTTCAGGTCGAGACTGAACTTCTTGGCCGAAGCCTCCAGCGTCTCGAGATCCGGCAGGTCACCCTGGTCGCGCTTCCAGAAGTGCAGCGCGTCGGAGAGACGGGCGCGCACGACCTTGCCGTTGCCGTGGATGATCTCCTTGCCGCCATCCGTCGCTTCGATGTTGGAGACGAGGATGAAATTGTTCGAAAGCGTCTCTTCGCCCGGTTTGCGGGTGACGAAGCACTTCTGATTGGTCTTGATCGTCAGCCGGATGATCTCTGAAGGGATCGAAAGATAGGCTTCCTCGAAGCTGCCCATCAGCACCTGCGGCCATTCGACGAGGCCGGAGACCTCTTCCAGCAGGCCTTCGTCCTCGACCAGTTCGAGGCCGTTGGCGAATGCGACGTCGCGTGCATCGTGCAGGATGATGTCCTTGCGGCGCTCGGCGTCGAGAATGACCTTGGCCTTCTCCAGGCTCGCGACATAGTCGTCGAAGCGCTTGACGGTGATCGCTTCGGGCGCATGGAAGCGGTGGCCGTAGGTGATGTTGGAGGCGACGATGCCGGAGATTTCGAACGGAATGACCGTCGTTTCCTCATGCTCGGTGCCAAAAAGGCAGACGATCGACTGCAGCGGCCGCACCCAGCGCAGCGAGCCCGGCTGCGACGAGGCCTTGCCCCAGCGCATCGGCTTCGGCCAGGGGAAGTCGCGGATGATCGAAGGCATCACCTCGGCGATGATCTCCTCGGCGCTGCGGCCGGTCTTGGAGATGATCGCGACGTAGAAATCGCCCTTCTTCGGGTCGCTCTGCACCTGCGCCTCGGAAATCGAGGTGAGCCCGGCCGCGCGCAAAAAGCCTTCGATCGCCTTTTCGTTGGCGTCGGTGCGCGGTCCCTTGCGTTCCTCGCGCACATCGGCGGAGCGGGCGGTCAGCCCGCGGATATCGAGCGTCAGCCGGCGCGGCGTCCAGTATTCCCGCGCACCCTCATAGGAAAGTCCCGCCTCGACGAGCGCGTCGGTCACAAGCTTCCTCAGATCGCCGGCAGCCTTGCGCTGCAGGCGGGCCGGGATCTCTTCGGAGCGGAGTTCTAACAGCAGATCGGGCATGTCACTTTCCTTGCCTCCACGGGGAAGGCGCTACCTTGCGGGTCTGAAAACGGTCGCCTCTGCTAGCAAAGAATGGCGCTGGTTTACAAGCTGCAAAAGAGGGGAAGGGGTGGGGGAGATGGGATTAAAGGGAGCGGCATCGGCGATTAAGTCACCGCGGCAGCACCGGTGGTCAAGAAATGCCCTTGCGGACTCCTACAAGAGACAGAAGGGGGCGGGCGATTACGGTCCGCCTAGATTTCTTGCGCATCTGCCAACTTAGCTTCGGTCTCCCGCTTCTTTATGCGCACGAGATAGGGACGCCGTCTGTCGGTCGTGTAAATGCCCGCCCACATATTGCCCGATTGTACATCGCCGGTGACATCGGTTCGATCGTGGCCGATGCCGGTCCATTGTTCTCCGACTTTAAGCACGTACGGAATGACTGATGGATATCCCGGTAACTGAGGATGAAGAATAACGAATTGCTTGCTCGCCTTATCGCGCCAACGCTGGAGCGTGTTGGAGTATTCCAGAAGGCACAGGTGCGTTATCGTCGTCGGAGCGTCACCTCGATTCGTCGCCTTGACCACTAGTAGGTCTTCAGCTTCCAGACCACCTGCGCCGATGATGCTCATGCCCGGATTGGCGGTGATCGAAATCTTGGGTCCGCTTTCAAACCATCGACGTATCTCTAGCGACAACGCCCCCGTTGCAACGATCGCGGCATAAATCGCAATCCAATCAGCAGTACCCATTCCTAAAGCTCCCGGTAGTAAAGTCTTTCACATCTCTGCAACGCAAGTGGCAAGGACTAGATCTCAGAAATAGTTACCAGGCGAATTTTGCCTTATTGGTGTGTCGCTGAATTTATAAACGTGCTGATTGTTCACTTGGCAATGTTTGTAATCGCCTGCACCAGTAATGAAGATAATTAGCCTATCTCGCTTTAGACATGCAGGGCAGATGTAGTGCATTGGCTCACCGTTCGCTGCTTCTTGTCTAAGACGATAAACCATGTCGCTCGCGCTTGTATTGAAAAGCTCGTAGCGGGCCTTTTCCCTTTCGAATTGGTCTTCGAGTTTCAACGCTTGGTTAAGCTGCTTCAGAGCCGTGCTGAGATCGACGTTCATCATGTTGGCCGACGTCAGCTCAACCGCAAGAGCGTTCACAAGCTTTAGCGCCTCGCTTGCATCCGGCGCTTTGTCGGAGGCGAACAGTTTCTTGATGGCGTCGGCAGTGTTGGCTGCTTTGCCCGTCATGCCTATCGCGGCAGTCGCCAACCCCATCACCGTTTCAACTTGCGTGAAATCCATTAGACTGAGTCCCCGTGTGATCGCAGCGGACAATACCGCAGCGCGTGTGGAGGAGCTACGGGACACCACGTTCCCACCCGATCCCCGCCAGTAAAATCCCCAGCTTCCACAGCCCAGACCCATCTCCATCCTTGCCTTGCCGCTTTTCGCCGCTATGGTCCGCCACCTCAATTGAAACGCAGGAACCATCATGGCCGCTGATATCCGCATGCTCTCCGCAGTCATCGCCTCCGAGATCAATGCCCGGCCCGAGCAGGCGAAGGCCGCGATCGAGTTGCTGGATGAGGGCGCGACCGTGCCGTTCATCGCGCGTTACCGCAAGGAAGTGACCGGCGGGCTGGATGATACGCAGCTGCGCGATCTCTCCGAACGCCTCGTCTATCTGCGTGAGCTGGAAGCCCGCCGCGATACGATCGTGGAATCGATCTCGGGCCAGGGCAAGATGAGCGACGAGCTGATGGCAAAGCTCAAGGGTGCCGCCACCAAGGCCGAGCTCGAGGATCTCTATCTGCCCTACAAGCCGAAGCGCCGCACCCGCGCCGAGATCGCCCGCGAGCGTGGCCTCGGGCCGCTCGCCGAAGCAATCCTCGCCGACCGTTCTAAAGAGCCGGCAACGCTGGCGGAAGCCTACATCACATCAGACGTGCCCGACGTGAAGACGGCGCTGGAAGGCGCCCGCGATATCGTCGCCGAAGGCATTGCCGAAAATGCCGACCTGCTCGGCAAGCTGCGCGCCCATATGCGCGGTGCCGCGCTTCTCAAGGCCAAGGTGGTCGATGGCAAGCAGGCGACGGGCGAGAAGTTCTCCGACTATTTCGACCATTCCGAACGCTGGGCGACGGCCCCCGGCCACCGCGCGCTCGCCATGCTGCGCGGCTGGAACGAGGAAGTGCTGACGCTGACGATCGAGGCCGACGCCGAGACAGCCTCGCCGAACAAGCCGGTCGAGCGCATGATCGCTGCCGCCTACGAGATCGGCAACAGCCGCCCCGGTGACCGCTGGCTGATGGAGGTCGCCAGCTGGACATGGCGCGTGAAGCTCTCCATGTCGCTGTCGCTCGACCTGATGCGCGAGCTGCGCGAACGCGCCGAGGAAGAGGCGATCCACGTCTTCGCCCGCAATCTCAAGGACCTGCTGCTCGCGGCCCCCGCCGGCTCGCGCCCGACGATGGGCCTTGATCCGGGTATCCGCACCGGCGTCAAGGTCGCCGTCACCGATGCCACCGGCAAGGTGGTCGCGACATCGACCGTCTATCCCTTCCAGCCGCGCAACGACGTGCGCGGCGCCCAGATCGAGCTCGCCTCGCTGATCCGCAAGCACAATGTCGAGCTGATCTCGATCGGCAACGGCACCGGCAGCCGCGAAACCGAAAAGCTGGTGGCCGACATGCTGGCCGATCTGCCAGGCGCGAAGCCTACCAAGGTCATCGTCTCGGAAGCCGGCGCTTCGGTCTATTCGGCATCCGCCACCGCCGCCGCCGAATTCCCCAATCTCGACGTGTCGCTGCGTGGCGCCGTCTCCATCGCGCGCCGCCTGCAGGATCCGCTGGCCGAGCTCGTCAAGATCGAGCCGAAGTCGATCGGCGTCGGCCAGTATCAGCACGATGTCGACCAGCAGAAGCTGTCGCGCTCGCTCGATGCCGTGGTCGAAGACGCGGTGAACGCCGTCGGCGTCGATCTCAACATGGCCTCCGTGCCGCTGCTCGCCCGTGTCTCCGGCCTTGGAACCTCGATCGCCGAAGCCATCGTCAAGCATCGCGACGAGACCGGCCGCTTCGAGACCCGCCGTGATTTGCTCAAGGTCGCGCGCCTCGGCCAGCGCACCTTCGAGCAATGTGCCGGCTTCCTACGCATCCGCGACGGCAAGGAGCCGCTCGATGCCTCCTCGGTCCACCCGGAAGCCTATGGCGTTGCCAAGAAGATCGTTGCCGCCTGCGGCCGCGACCTGCGCACCTTGATGGGTGACAGCGCGGTGCTGAAATCGGTCGATCCGCGCCAGTTCATCGACGAAAAGTTCGGCCTCCCGACGGTCAAGGACATTCTGTCTGAGCTGGAAAAGCCAGGCCGCGACCCGCGTCCGAGCTTCAAGACCGCGACCTTCGCCGAAGGGATCAACGAGATCTCCGACCTGAAGCCGGGCATGACGCTTGAGGGAACGGTAACCAACGTCGCCGCCTTCGGCGCTTTCGTCGATATCGGCGTCCATCAGGATGGCCTGGTGCACGTCTCGCAGCTGGCAGACCGCTTCGTCAAAGATCCTCACGAAGTTGTGAAAGCCGGCGATGTGGTGAAAGTTCGCGTCGTCGAGGTGGATGCAAAACGCAAGCGCATCGCGCTTTCCATGCGCAAGGATGGCGGCGCGAGCGCCCCTGCGCCACGCGGCGAAACCCGTTCAAATCCAGCCCCTCGGGGCGGAAACGAGCGGCGCTCGTCGAGCCCCAAGCAGGAGAGCCAGGGGGCGTTCGGCGCAGCACTCGCCGAGGCCATGAAGCGAAAATAAGGGCTTACGGATAAGCATTGCAGAAATGTCACACTTCGGCAGCCTTGTTGCCGAAGTGTCAATTGCGGCGCTTGTAAGGCGGCAGGGAGGGTCTAAGTTTATCGGATTATCCTGTCACATTGCGAGGCCTTACTATGGCGTCGGCTTTCTTATCGATTGTCCAAAAAATCATCCGCAAGGGTAACCTGAAACTCACACTCGCCAATGGCGAGACACACACCATCGGGGACGGTACCGGAGAACTGGTTGCCGCCCGCGTTGCCGACGAGGAGGCGGAGCGACTGATCCGCCGAGACCCCACCCTCAAGCTCGGCGAAATGTACATGGATGGCCGGTTCATTCTGGAACAGGGCAACATCTACGATTTCCTGGCCCTGGTGAAACAGAACACCACCAACGAAATCTTCGACATCCCGATGGCGGCCCTCCTGATTGGCCGCATCGCCCTGCAGCAGCTGAAGAGCCGTCTGCCCGTCAATCACAACAAGCGCAACGTTGCCCATCACTACGATCTGTCGGAAAAGCTCTTCGAGCTCTTTCTCGATGAGGATTGGCAATATTCCTGTGCCTATTACAATCCACCGGGCATCAGCCTGGAGGAGGCCCAGGTCGCCAAGAAGCGCCACATCGCCGCCAAGCTTCTGCTTCAGCCCAACCAGCGCGCGCTGGAAATCGGCTCCGGCTGGGGCGGCATGGGCATGTATCTGACGGAGTCCACACCGGGGCTCGATCTCACCGGCATCACGCTCAGCGAGGAGCAGTTGAAGATCTCCCGCGAGCGGGCGCAAAAGCGCGGTCTCACCGACCGGCTGCGCTTCGAGCTGCAGGACTACCGCACGATGAAGGGTCAGAAGTTCGACCGCATCGTCTCCGTCGGCATGTTCGAGCATGTCGGCATCGGCAATTTCGGAAACTTCTTCCGCAAGGTGCACGAGTTGCTGGCCGATGACGGCGTCATGGTGCTGCATTCAATCGCCCGTCCGAAGCCGAGCTTCGGCACCAATGCCTTCATCGAGAAGTATATCTTCCCGCAGGGCTATATCCCCTCGATCGGCGAAACGCTGCCGGCCATCGAAAAGGCGAACCTTCTGGTGCGCGACGTCGAGGTCCTGCCGTTGCACTATGCCTATACGCTGCGCCATTGGCGCGAGCGTTTCGTGGCGCGCAAGGCCGAAGCCGTGGCGCTTTATGACGAACGCTTCTTCCGCATGTGGGAGTTCTATCTGGCCGGCTCCGAAATGGGCTTCCGCTGGGACGAGCTCTTCATCATGCAGATCCAGATTTCCAAGAACCAGTATTCCACCCCCGACAATCGCGACTATATCGCCGCGAACGAGGCGAAGCTGAAGGAATTCGAGGCGACGCGCCCGCCGCTCGAAAAGGTCATTCTCTGACTGACGAAAAGGCGCGGCGAGACCCGCGCCTTTTTATTCCCGCTGTTTCATTTTGAAAGGGTTGCGAGATGAGCAGTGCCTATCCCGAGATCACGCTGGTGCGCCACGGCGAGACCGAATGGAGCCTGTCTGGCCGCCACACCGGCCGTAGCGATATTCCGCTGACGGAAAACGGCGAAGCCGCCGCCAGCCGTCTCGGCCCGCGCCTTGAGGGCCTGACCGTCGCCGAAGTCTGGTCGAGCCCATCCCAGCGCGCCCGCAACACCTGCCGCCTTGCCGGCTTCGGCGAGCGGATGGTCGTCAAGGACGACCTCGCCGAATGGGACTACGGCGCCTATGAAGGTGTGACGACCAAGGAAATCCTCGCTCAACGCCCCGGCTGGCAACTCTTCCGCGACGGCTGCCCCGATGGCGAGAGCGCCGCCGACGTCGGCACCCGCGCCGACCGCATCATCGCCGCGATCCGCTCGGCAAACGCCTCGATCTTGGTCTTCTCCTCTTCTCACTTCCTGCGGGTGCTGGCGGCTCGCTGGCTGGGTTTGACAGCGGAAGGCGGGGCGCATTTCGTGCTGGATACGACGAGCGTCAGCGTGTTGGGGTATGAGCACGATCTCGGCGAGCCGGTGATCCGGCGGTGGAATGGGTAGTGTAAGCTGACCTCAGCGCCCGGAGCCCCCTCATCCGCCCTTCGGGCACCTTCTCCCCGCTGGGGCGAAGGGGAGGTTGGCGCGAGCGGCCCACCCCGAGTCCCTTCGCCCCGCCGGGGAGAAGATGCCGGCAGGCAGATGAGGGGGCCACGGCCACGAACCTCTCCATCCTGCATCACCCACCAACCTCTCCATCGTACACCCACACCACTCCCACCATCCCGCTTGACCCACCATCCCCCACGTCGCTAGATGACCGCATGCAACAGATCGACGGAATCAATGGGCGCGTTGCGGATGCGCCGTCCAACAACTGGGTTTACCGGGTGCTGCCGCCATGGCTCTGGCCATACGCGCAGCTGGCGCGATGGGATCGGCCGATCGGCTGGCAGCTCTTGCTGTGGCCTTGCCTCTGGTCTGCGGCGATGGCGGCCAATGCGGCTGTCCATGTCGGCCTGTTTTCCGGCGGTCAGCTGATCTGGCATCTGCTGCTCTATTTCATCGGTTCCGTCGCCATGCGCGGCGCCGGCTGCACCTACAACGATCTCGTCGATCACAAGATTGATATGGAAGTGGCGCGCACCCGCTCGCGCCCGCTGCCGTCTGGCCGCGTCACCCGCATGCAGGCGAAGATCTTCATTCTCTTGCAGGCGCTGGTCGGCCTAGTCGTCGTTCTGCAGCTCAACTGGTTCTCCGTCATCCTCGGCGTCGCGTCGCTCGCGATCGTCGCGCTCTATCCCTTCGCCAAGCGCTTCACCGACTGGCCGCAATTCTTCCTCGGGCTCGCCTTCTCCTGGGGCGCGCTGATGGGCTGGGCCGCGATCTTCGGCAGTCTCTCGCTGGCGCCGGTGCTGCTCTATATCGGCGCGGTCGTCTGGACGATCGGCTATGACACCATCTACGCCCACCAGGACAAGGAAGACGACGAGCTGATCGGCGTCCGCTCGACCGCGCGCCTCTTCGGCGACAACACCAAGCCATGGCTGGTCGGTCTCTATGGTCTGATGCTGGTCCTGACCTTTGCAGCCTTCCTGCTCGCAGGTGTCGGGATCATCGCCTATCTCGGCCTGCTGATTGCAGCCGGCATGTTCGCCTGGCAGATCATCACGCTCGATATCAACGATGCCGATCAGTGCCTGGTGCTGTTCAAGTCGAACAACCGCGTCGGCCTGATCATCTTCGCCGGCCTGTTCCTGTCGCTGCTGTTCGTGCTTCCATAGGTCGATAACAAGCCTACGGAACGTGCTGCATGATGATCTGCGTGTGCAGCATTGGCGCATCGGCACCGAAATAGGTGTCGAGCACCGCCAGAAAATCGTCGGACAGATAGAAATCCGTCAAGGCGCGATCGGCGAGCAGCCGGAAATCGGCGTCGTTTCGGGGCAGGGCGATCGCATAGGGCTCATGCGTGAACAGCCGATTGCCGACCTCGAGCAAGGATGGATCGCGCGCTCGGGTGGCAAGGCTGGTCAGCAATACCTGATCGCCGATATAGGCGTCGATCTTGCGATCCTCGAGCGCCTTCAAGCCCTCTTCATGTGTCTTGAAATCGGCGATCGTGGTCGTCGATGCCTGGCCTTTCATGGCCTCGTGCAGTGCCGCTCCCGTCGTCGAATTCGCTCGCGCGCCGATAACGCTCGCCGACGCTGCCCGCTGGCTGACGGCGCTCACGGCCGGCTTGTCGAAAAAGAACGATTGCAGGTAGTCGGGCGAATCTTTGCGAAGCAACGCGCTTGCCCCTGTCAGAAAGATCGGCTGCGAGAAATCGACGATCTCCCGCCGCTCGAGATTGACGGTGATCGCGCCGCACAGCAGATCGACCTCACCATCCTTCACCGCATCGAAGCCATTGGCGAGCGTCTTCTGCACATATTCGCGTTTCAACTCGGGCACCTGATGCTCGATGTCATCGGCGATCCTGTTGCAGAGGTCGATCGCATAACCCGTCGGCTCTGCCCCGGCCTTGGCCGCGGAGAAGGGCGCTTCGTCGTCGATATAGCCGATCCGCACGGTCCCGCGTTCGATGATGCCGTCGAGAGTGGCAGCACTTGCCGTCAAGGCTGAAAGGGAAAGGGCGATAATCGCCAGCGGGAGCCGTCTCATGCACTTTGTTGCCACCGGCATGACGCTCATCTCCGAAAGACGGTTGCGATCTCAAAGCTATGCACGCAGCTTATGGCCCGCCGGCCATTTGTCAACCGAGGTCCAAAAACGAAAAACCCGGCACGCCGGCCGGGTCTTTCCGTCTGATCTCGTGCATCGGCCCTTAGCTGCGGGCGATGATTTCCTTGCCTTCGATTTTCATGGCGACGCCGAGCGTGCCGGTCGAGCGGCGCACGAGGAAACGTGGGCGGCGATTGGCGAAGTAGGAGTGGCGGCGGCGCGGCTTCAGGTGGCTGGTGCGCAGTTCGCCGAGATGTTCTTCCAGCGGGCGGGCAATGCCGTCGGCCTCGACCATCAGCATGGGAATGCGGAAGGCTTCCGACCAGCCGCGCCAGTCGGCGGCGATGTCGGAAAGGTCGTGGGCCACCAAGAGCGGCACGCAGAGATCGGGATCTTCGTGATGCAGTTCGAGCGTGACGGTGACTTCACCATTGCCATGGTCGATGGCGCGGGCAGCGACGCCCTTGAAGGCGCGCTTCGGCAGCGCGATGGAGAGTGGAAGGCCGCTCGAGGGGAGGATCTTGCGCAGGATGGCGCCGCGTTCGTCGATCGTTATGCTGACATCGCTCGTGGAGTCGTGGATGGCGTAGCTCACCTGCTGCGGAAAGCGCGACGGATCAAGACGAAGTGTCGCTCCAGCCCATGCGGGCTTCATAACCGTATTGTTCATGTTCATTCTCACCCTTGTCTTACCTGAGAGCCGGTTTCCGGTCTTCTCCTCGGGACTTTTCGTCCTCTGTGGCTGACAATAGGCGCCGCCTGTTCGAGACAGCTTAAAAATCGCGGTTAAGAAGACCTTGCCTCCCTGGATGGTTATCAAAACCAAACGTGGCAGGGTTTCCGAGAGGTGAACGGCGCGGTGTCCCAGGTTGCGACAGGGCGCGGGTAAGTCTCGGGTAAGCTTTTCATAGCAAAATGGGGCGGTGAACCGTCTGTCATTCATCCAAGACTATTGCCGGAATAGAACGCTATGATCTCTGCTTCGTTGGGCTATACGATAATATCGGGCGATTTGCAGAAGAGCCTTGACCGCGTCGCCTCGCAGACGACGGTGAAGCGCGAGGCGCAGTACTACGAAGAAAATATCAATAAAGTCAAAGATGTAGACGACTTCCTCGGCAACTATAAGCTCTATAGCTATGCGATGAAGGCCTACGGCCTTGAGGATATGACCTACGCCAAGGCCTTCATGAAGAAGGTTCTGGAGAGCGATCTCACGGATGCCAACAGCTTCGCCAACAAGCTGTCGGACAGCCGCTACAAGGAATTTGCATCCGCCTTCAATTTCGGCACGGCGGCGACCGATGCGCAGAGCGACAGCCAAGAGACCGACATGCTCGGCCTCTACACGCAGTCCTTCGCCGACGAGGGCGCCAACGCCGCCACGGAATCGACCTATTACAGCACGGCGATCGACAAGGTTCAGAGCGTAACCGGCCTGACGTCGAACGCCCGTCTTCGCACTTATGTGCTCGGCGCTTTCGGGATCGACCCGACCTACGTGTCCAACGACTATCTCAGCAAGGTCCTGACCAGCGACGTCAACGATCCAAACAGCTTCGTCAACACCAGCGGCAACGCCAAATACAAGGCGCTCGCCGCCCAGTTCAGCTTTAATGCGGACGGTACGGTCAACGGCACGGCGCAAACCGCCAATCAAAAGAACGCGGTGATCGAGCAATACAATCTCACCGTCCCCTCGATCGTCACCCCCAAGGCGGCCGAATACAACAAGGCCTATTTCGATGCCAACATCGGCTCGATCACCAGCGTCGATCAGCTGATTTCGGACAAGCGGCTGACCTCCTATATCAAGGCCGCCTTTGGCGCCGGCGAGGATTTCAGCGATGCCGGCCTGAAGCGGGTGCTGACCGATTCCAGCTACGCGGCCATGCTTGGTTTTGACGCCATCAACGCCGCCTTCAATTTCAATGCGGATGGCACCGTCGACGCGACGAAAGCCGGATACGCGGCGCAGACATCGGCCCAGATCGGCGCCACGGCGACGGCCGCCAACAACATGTCGAGCGCCTATTCGACCAAGATCGCCGGCATCAAGACGGTCGATGACTTGATCGCCGATACCAAGATGACATCCTACATCAAGGATGCCTATGGCGTTCCGCAAAGCTTGAGCGACGCGGATCTGAGAAGCGTGCTGACCGATTCCAGCTATGCTGGGCTGCTCGGCCTCCAGGCCGTGCATGATGCCTTCAACTTCCAGGCGGACGGCAGCGTGACGTCGGATGGCGCGCAGACCGCCAGCCAGATCCGTCTCGCCGGCTACAATGCGAGCGACAACCTCAGCTATTACCGCAGCAAGATAAGCGCGCTCTCCAATGTCGACGACCTGATCGCCGACACGAAGCTGACGAGCTTCCTGAAGAGCACATATTCGCTGCCATCAACCATCAGCGATTCCGACCTGAAGAGCATCCTCACCGATGCAAGCTTCGCGGCCGCCAGTGGCTTCAGCAACGTCAATGAGGCATTCAACTTCGCCGCCGATGGCTCCGCCGCGGCGATGTCGGGTCCGCAGAGCACGCAGCAGACGACGAACGTGGATACGCTATACTCGGCACACTATGCAGATGAGCAGCAAGCCGAGATCGACAGCTCCGTTGCCAACTACAAGACGCGCATGGCTGATGACAAGGTGACCAACGTTGCCGATTTTCTGCGCACCAACCTCACCGCCGACACCGATCGCAGCAACGACAGCCTTCCCGATCTTTACCAGATGGCGCTTCGTTCCTATGGGCTGACGGAGCAGGATGTCTCGCGCACCATGATGCGCAAGCTGCTGCAAAGCGATCCCTACGATCCCAAGGGCTATGTCGCCTCGCTGAAGGACGACCGCATCACCGACATGGTGCGCGCATTCAATTTCGGCACGGATGGCAAGGCCACATCCGAAGTGCAGGCCGTATCGACGGCCGTGCTGGCGAAATATGGAACGACCTACAAGTCGCTTGCGACGCTGGGCATGAGCGCCGGCCCCGTGAGAGACAAGGCTTCCAAGGATGCGACGACCGAGGTCGATGATTTTGCCAAGAAGATCGTGACGGTGAAATCACTCGACGACTTCCTGGCCGACAGCAAGCTGACCGATTTCGTGCTGAAGGCCAATGGTCTTGATCCGAAGGACTACGACAAGGCGACCTTGAAGAAAATCTTCACCTCGGACCCGACGGACGACAAGAGCTACCTGAACAAGACGGCGCCTTCGAAGTTCAAGGAAATCGTTGCCGACTTCAACTTCGACACATCGGGCAACCTGACCCGCTCGAAGATCGGCGCCATCCAGAACGTCGGTGCCGAGGAGCGGACGCAGCAGGGCTATCTGCAGATGACGCTCGAAACCCAACAGGGTGAAAGCAACGACGGCGTGCGCCTCGCGCTCTATTTCGCCCGCAAGGCGCCGAGCGTCACCTCGATCTATTCGCTGATCGGCGATCAGGCGCTGTTCCAGGTCATCACCACCGCCTACAGCCTGCCGACCAGCATGTCGAACATGGACGTCGACAAGCAGGCGACGATGCTGAAGAAGTTCGTCGATATCAATGATTTCCAGGACCCGAAGAAGGTCGACAAGCTGATGAACCGGTTCACGGCCATGTATGATCTCAAGAACAACACGACGACGTCGCCGGCGCTGACGATCATGAACTCCTACGCCTCGAACGCGGCGACCATCAACAGCAACAACAAGCGTTAAGCGCTGTCGTTACCGTGAGGTGAGAAGCGGCCATCCGGCCGCTCCGTCCTTCAGTCGACGTTGACGACCTTGCCGGGGTTCATGATGCCTTCGGGATCGAAAGCCTTCTTGATGCGGCGCATCAGGTCGATCTCGATCGCAGGACGGATCGTGGCGAGCTCGTCGCGCTTCAGCTGGCCGATACCGTGCTCCGCCGAAATCGAGCCGCCATGCGCGAGCACCAGCCCGTGCACGATCACGTTCATCTCGTGCCAACGCTCAAGAAACGCCTGTTTGTCGGCGCCAACGGGCTGCGAGATGTTGTAGTGGATATTGCCGTCACCCATGTGCCCGAAGGCGCAGATGCGCGCGCCGGGCATGGCCGCCATCACCGCCTGCTCGGCCTCGTGCATGAACTGAGGCACCGTCGAGACCGGCACCGACACATCGTGCTTGATCGATCCGCCTTCAGGCTTCTGCGCTTCCGACATGCTCTCGCGCATGTGCCAGAGCGCCGTCTGCTGCGCGACGGACGAGGCGATGGCCGCGTCCTGCACCAGGCCGGCCTCGAAACCCTGTTCCAGCAGCGCCGTCATCATCCGCTCGGCGGTCTCGGCCGAATCCGAGGTCGAGATGTCGATCAGCACGTACCAGGCATGTTCGCTCTCCAGCGGATCACGCACGCCCTCGATATTGCGGGCGGTGATCTCCACGCCGAAGCGCGGCATCAGTTCGAAGCCGGTCAGCGATGTGCCGCACAGGCTGGAGGCGAGGTTGAAGAGCGATAGCGCATCCTCGACCGAGTTCAGACCCGCAAAGGCCACCTGCTTGCCGAGCGGCTGCGGAAAGAGCTTCAGCACCGCGCCGGTGATGACCCCAAGCGTTCCCTCGGCGCCGATGAAGAGATCGCGCAGGTCGTAGCCGGTATTGTCCTTCTTCAGGCGGCGCAGCCCATCCCAGATCTCGCCGGTGGGAAGCACGACCTCAAGCCCGAGGCAGAGCTGGCGCATGTTGCCATAGGCAAGCACCGCGGTGCCCCCGGCATTGGTCGAGAGATTGCCGCCGATGCGGCAGGAGCCTTCCGAGCCGAGCGACAGCGGAAACAGCCGCCCATGCGCCTCGGCCGCCTTCTGCACGTCGGCGAGGATCGCGCCGCCATCGGCAACGAGAACGTTGGCGACCGGATCGACATCGCGGATCTTGTTCATCCGTTCCAGCGACAGGATGATATCGGACTTGCCCTCGCGCGGCGTCTGCCCGCCGACAAGCCCGGTATTGCCGGTTTGCGGCACCACGGATGTGCCGGTCTCGCTGGCGAGCTTGAGGATCGCTGAGACTTCCTGAACGTTGGCGGGCTTCAGAAGCATCGGCGAGGAGCCGTGATAGAGCCCGCGGTTCTCGATCAGGTGCGGCGCCAGATCGGCCTCGTTGCGCAGCGCATATTTGTCGCCCACGATGGCTGCGAAACGGTCGAGTAGATCAGGTGAAACGCTGCTCATCGGGCTTTATCCTCTGTTATTCCCGTGGGGCCGCGGCGCGCCGCAGCCGGTCGTTGATGGCTTCGCCGAGACCCTCGTCGGGAATGGCGCTAAAGGCGATCGTCGCCGCACCGCTGGCATCGGCGCGCTTCATGTAGTCGAAAAGATTGGTGGCCGCTTCAGCAAGATCGCCGCTCTCGCTGAGATTGAGCACGACCTTCGCGCTATCGGCGTTCGCCACGGGGGAGGGGCCAAAGGCGATCAACGCTTCGCCATCCCTGACCTCGACGGCATCGAGCCGCACCGCCGCGCCCGGCGCGTAGTGCGAGGCCATCATGCCCGGCGCCTCGATCGCGGCGGACGCCACCTTCGGGCGCACCAGCTTAACGCCGGCGACGCGCTCGATCTCGTCGGCCGGCAGCCCGCCCGGCCGCAGCAGCCTGAGCTTGCCGTCCTCGACCTTGACGATGGTGGATTCCACGCCGACGTCGCTTGCCCCGGCATCGAGGATCAGCTTGATCTTGTCCCCAAGATCAGCCTGCACATGGGCGGCGCTGGTGGCACTGATCTTGCCCGAGGTATTGGCGCTCGGCGCCGCCAGCGGATGCCCGAAAGCGCGGATCAGCTCTCCGGCAAATCCCTTCGGCACCCGGATGCCGACCGTGTCAAGCCCTGCCGTCGCCAGCGCATGGATGCCGCTCGTAGCCTTCAGCGGCACGACGATCGTCAGCGGACCGGGCCAGAAGGCCTCCGCCAGCGCCTGCGACAGCGGATCGAAATCGGCATAGGTCTCCGCCATTTCGAGATCCGCCATGTGACAGATCAGCGGATTGAACTGCGGCCGTCCCTTTGTCTCGTAGATGCGGGCGATGGCCGCCGGATTGGTGGCGTCGGCGGCAAGGCCGTAGACGGTCTCGGTTGGAATGGCGATCGGCAAGCCTTCGCCCAGCACCTTGCAAGCGGCGTTGATCGCCTGCTGCCTGTTCTCGGTGATGTCGATGATCTCTGCCATATGCTGCCCGGATAGTCTGTCCGGCAGTCCTTATGCCCTTGCGGCCCCGCGATCAATATCAGAGCTGGCGAATGATCTCTCGGAGCTGTTCGTTACGCGCGCCGAGCAGAAGCACGTTCTTGATCGCGACCTGCGGATCGTCTGTGCGAAACAAAAGCCCGTTGCCGCGTATATTGCGGTCGATCGTCATCTTCTCCGGCGTATGCTCGCCGGGCCGAATGGCGACGGCGAAGTACATGCGCGAGTAACGCACGTCGATCTTCTCGAAGACATTGTCGTTATCGCCGATATCGGCGTAGAAATTGGCGATGTAGAAGGCCCAGCTGACCGCGTCATATTGCGCGAACTTGGTGCGCGCCGCAGTCACATGGCAGTAGCCGAGATGCGGGCTGTCTTCCAGCGTGCGGTGAAACACCATCTTCGGAAACTGGATGGCGCGGTGAAAGCCGTTGATATGCTGGTGCGTCTTCTCGCCGGCGGTCTGTAGCTTGCGGCCGGTCTTCTCGGCCACTTCGTCGTGGGTGAGATAGCGGCGCTCGGCGGCCAGCCAATGCGACTGGTGGCGGGTGATCTTGCCGGTGCGCAGGAATTCGGAATGCGGCGCGACCGGCGCCGTGGGCTGGTCGATGCTCGCTCTGGCGTCGAAGTAACGAAGTTTCGCCATGGTCTCGGATCCGGCTGCCTGTCTCTTTGGCCGAAGGATAGGCAATCATGCTTAATGCGATGTTAAATTGGGCCGACTGCCATTGCGGCTGCTACAAACTGCCACAAGCTGCTGTCGCAAATAGAATATCGCTGGCACGGCTGCTCTCGCCTCCCTTGATCTCTGGCAATTTCGCAAAAGCCGCAAATAATCCTATTTGTTTGAAGCGACGCGGAAATGCCCGTTTTCTGTCGTGCCGCCAATGCCCGAATGCAACTGTCGCCATTTTCGAAGCCGATGTCGCTTTGCAGCCACGCGGGCGGCGTGGGCAGTGGTTAAATGCATGACATAGGCAATATCTCCTTCGGGAGAGGGGGCGAGCGCTTCCCGCGGCTTTCGCCATCCGCTATGTGGCAGCCCGAATAGACGAGGATATGAGATGGATATTCGCAGCAACGTTTTACGGCAGCTCAAGAACCGCCGCGAGGGCTTCAGCCTCGAGCAACCCTTCTATATCGACGAGGATTACTTCAAGCTCGATATGGAGACGATCTATTATCGCGACTGGCTTTTCATGGGCCATGACTGCGAGCTGCCCAAGGCCGGCGCCTATTTCACGGTGCAGATCGGCCAGTATCCCGTCGTCATCGTTCGCGGCCGCGACAACGTCATCCGCGCCTTCCACAACAGCTGTCGCCATCGCGGCTCGCGCGTCTGCACCAAGGATCACGGCTCGTCGGTCCGTCTTGTCTGTCCCTACCACCAGTGGGCTTACGATCTCGACGGCAAGCTCGCCTTCGCCCGCCACATGGGCGACGATTTCGACAAGTCCGGCTTCGGCCTGAAGCCTGTGCATTGCGAAAGCTTCGGCGGCTATATCTTCATCTGCCTCGCCGACAAGGCGCCCGACTTCCAGCCGGTTCGCGACATGGTCGCCCCCTACATGATGCCGCATCACCTGAAGGACGCCAAGGTCGCCTTCCAGAGCACCATCATCGAGAAGGGCAACTGGAAGCTCGTCTGGGAAAACAACCGCGAGTGCTACCACTGCGCCGCCAACCATCCCGAGCTCTGCCGCACCTATCCGGAAGCCCCGAGCGTCACCGGCACCGATGGCGGCGCCGATGATCCGGAGATTGCGGGCCACTGGGCACGCTGCGAGGCCGCCGGCCTTCCGAGCAAGTTCCAGATCTCGCCTGATGGACAGTTCCGTACCGCCCGCATGCCGCTGATCGAGGATGCCGAGAGCTACACCATGTCCGGCAAGCGCGCCGTCGCCCGTCCGCTGTCGGATGACGTGACGATCGACCGGATCGGCACCATGCTGCTCTTCCATTACCCGACGACCTGGAACCACATCCTCGGCGACCACGCGATCTCCTTCCGCGTCCTCCCGCTCAGCGCCAATGAGACGGCCGTGACCACCAAGTGGCTGGTCCACAAGGATGCCGTCGAAGGTGTCGATTACAATCTCGAGGAGCTGACGCACGTCTGGACCGAGACCAACGACCAGGACCGCCGCATCGTCGAGGAAAACGCCTTCGGCATCCACTCTCCGGCCTATGAGCCCGGCCCGTACTCGATGCTGCACGAGGGCGGCGTCATGCAGTTCCTCGAATGGTACGCGCTGTTCATGACCAATCGCCTGCAGGGCGATCAGGCCAAGCTCTCCGTCGTCGCCTGACGCTAGCCTCGCACGAAAAAATGGCCCCGCGCTTTACGAAAGCCGGGGCCGTTTTCGTTTTGGGCGTTCAGAAATCCTGGTAGTTCAGGGCGTTGATTTCGCGCGGCGGCACCGATGAGGTCACGAGCCCATCCCGCGCCGCCACCGTCACCGCTGTCGCGGCTGCCGGCAGCTGTGTGGCGGCGGGCAATCGCGCGATCGGCGGCAAGCCTGGTGTTGCGCCCACGACCGGTGGCGGCAGCGGTCGGCGCGGCTCCATCTCGATCTTGGCGAGGACCAGCGGCGGATCCGGCTCGCGCGCCGGCAAGAGGTTGCCCTGCGCCCAGATCTTCGTCAGCGCCACTCTGTCCATGGCGGCGACATTGACGTCGATATCGGTGAGCGTGCCGGGCACCCGATAGGGGCAGCGCCGCTTGCTGCAATTGGCGCCGGCCGAGAACTGCCAGAGCAGGTAATTGTCCCAATTGCCCATCGGGAACACGCCTTTGACGTCGGGCTTGTAGCGCGCATACCAGATCGGCAGCCGCGCCAGCACCGGATAGTCGTTGCGATAGGCGGCGATGAAGCGGGCCGTATCGTTGTTGGTATAGAGCACCGGATAGCGCCCGGTCCGCGTCTTGATATGGCCGACGAAGATCTGCGCATCCTCGAGCGACATGAATTTCTGGGGGTCGATGCCCTCTAGGTCGAGGATCATCATCTCGTCCGGCTTGGGTGTCGCATAGTCGAGGAAGTGGTTGGCCTGGTCGATCGGGTTGCCGGGGCGGGCGAGGTGATAGGCGCCCCACAAAAGCCCCGCCGCGCGCGCCACCAGCCGCCTTGTCTGGAACAGCTCGCGGCTGACCGCGTATTTGCGCCACATCGTCTTGCAGTGGCCCACCGTGTCACCGGCATGGTCGCCATCGCACGAAAAACTCTCGGGCAATCCGTCCGACGCCTTGGAGATGAAGCCGGCGATCCGCTTGTCGGAGGTCAGCGCCTCCCAGTCGATCGTGTTCAGCTCGTAACCATCGACGACGAGCGCATTATCGGTCTTTTTCCAGGGGAGGGTGTCGGCGGCCGTGGCGTAATGAGACAGTCCGGCCGCGATCGCCAGAAGCAGAATACGGAGAGTGGCTCTTCCATGCCGTTGCTTCATGTAACGAGAGTGATGAAAACTGGTTAATGGACTATTTATCAGATTTTACGAATAAACAAAAAACCGTGACCGGTCGCGAAAAAAGATGCGCTTAGGAACATTTTCCCCATCAATGCGTTACAATCAGGATTAATTTACGCTGAGATTGGAGTGTTCATGCCCAGGTCGTTCAAGCAACTCGTCGTCGCGGCCATTTCCTCATTGATGCTGGTGACAAGTGTCGCGCCGTCGCAGGCGGTCCAGATGCCTGCAGCGCCGCAGGTGGAAAAATCGGCGGATGTTCAAAACGTGCAATATTGCCGCTATGGCCGCTGCGGCCCGCGTCCGGGCTATTATGGCCGGCCGGGTGGCTACTATCCCGGTTATCGCCCCGGCTACCGCCCGGCCTATCGTCCCGGCTGGTACGGCGGCTATCGCGGCTACACCTATGCGCGTCCCGGCTATCGCCACTATAACGGCTACTGGTACCCGCTCGCCGCCTTCGGCGCCGGCGCCATCATCGGCGG
>NZ_DDHH01000017.1:0-8991 GCF_002338015.1 Rhizobium sp. UBA1881 | reverse complement strand
GGCCCCACCCTCCGACTACCGATTACCCGTTGACGAACGCCATATCCGCCGTCGTCAGCTCGATGTCGCGCAGCTCGCGGTTGACGAGAAAGTGCTCGTTTTCCTGAACGGTCTCGGCAAGCTCGACGCGGGCGTCGAACCGCGCGCGAAAAGCCTCGATGATCTCGTTGACGATGACCTCGGGGGCCGAGGCGCCGGCGGAGAGGCCGAGCGTGCCGACGTGGCCGATATCGTCCCAATCGAGCTCGGAGGCGCGCTGCACCAAGATCGATTTCTTCGCCCCTGCCCTGAGCGCCACTTCGACGAGGCGCTTGGAGTTGGACGAATTGGGCGCGCCGACGATGATGAAGAGATCGCAGCCGGGGGCCGCCTGCTTGACGACTTCCTGGCGGTTGGTCGTGGCGTAGCAGATCGAATCGGCCGAGGGCGCGGTGAGGTTCGGGAAGCGCTCCTGCAGGCGGGCAATGACGCCGGCGGTGTCGTCGACCGAGAGCGTGGTCTGCGTGACATAGCCGAGATTGTCGGGATCGACGGGCTCGTAGAGATCGACATCGGCGATGGTCTCGACCAGCGAGACGGCGCCTTCGGGCAGCTGGCCCATGGTGCCGATCACCTCGGGGTGGCCGGCATGGCCGATCAGGACGACGTGGCGGCCGAGCTTGTTGTGGCGCATGGCCTGCTTGTGGACCTTGGAGACCAGCGGGCATGTGGCGTCGAGATAGAAGAGGTTGCGTGTGGTCGCATCCTCCGGCACCGATTTCGGCACGCCATGGGCGGAAAAGACGACCGGCTGGGCGCGATGCTCTTCCGGGATCTCGTTCAGCTCCTCGACGAAGACGGCGCCCTTGGCTTCCAGTCCTTCGACGACATAGCGGTTATGGACGATCTCGTGCCTGACATAGACGGGCGCGCCATAGGACTTCAGCGCCAGAACGACGATCTGGATCGCCCTATCGACGCCCGCGCAGAAGCCGCGCGGGCCGCAGAGCCTGATCGTCAGTGGAGGTTTCGCCGCAATATTCATCCTGTTCCTGTCTTACTTACCCAACGCCCTCATTCCTGTGCTTGTCACAGGAATCCAGCGCATTCACGTCCGTGAATGCAAGAGAGTCTTTTCACGGCGCAGACGCGCCGTAGCTGGATTCCTGTGACAAGCACAGGAATGAGGGAGAGGTTGTGATGCCTGCGCCTCAGATATCGATCCTCTAGCCCAATATAGGCACGAATTGAAGCGATACTATTGCGCAGGCGGATTGCCGCGCTTGCGGAAGCGCGCGACGATGACGATCACCACCAGCGTTAAGGCGAGACCATACCAGGTGAAAGCGTATTGCAGGTGGTTGTTGGGCAGGTCGACCTCGGTGACGCCGCCGATCGGCATGCCCTTGGGATTGGGCGTATCATCGGCATCGACGAAGAAGGGCACGACCGCGGCCTTGTCTAGCCCGGTGCTCGAGGCCATGACGTCGAGGTCCTTCCAGTAGAAGATGTTCTTGGCGACGTCGTTGTCGGGCACAATCCAGGACGGCTTGCCTGACAGTTTGCTGCGGGCGAGACCGTTGACGGTCTGCTCGCCCGTCAGCTGGCCCTGCATGCGCATTTCCGGTTCCTTGTTGTCATAAGGCACGAAGCCGCGGTTGACGAAGAGGAAGCGGCCGTCGGAAAGCTGCAGCGGCGTATAGACGTAAAAGCCGGTCTGGCCGCGCCAGGTGGCGAAGAAGTGGCGTTCGCGGCTGTTGTCGTAGACGCCTGTCGCGGTGACGCGGCGGTATTCGATATCCTCGCCCTTGGCGGCCATGGCCTCGATATCGGAGAGCGGGACCACGGGGGCCGCGAGGCGCGTGGCGATATCGGCGAGCAGGCCTTCCTTCCAGTGCAGCCGCTCGACCTGCCAGGTGCCGAGCGCGATCAGGATGGCGAGTGCTACGAGGACCGCGATGGCGGTCAGGACGGATCGCGTGCGGCGGGGGGCTGCGGCTGTGGCATCAATCACGGGAGAGACGTCCTTCACGGGCATTGTGGCGGTATTGCATGGCGATCAGGATGCCCTTGCACCAGCGTAGCGCCAGCAGCGAGAGGATGATCGTCAGCGGCGCGAAGAGCAGGATGTGCAGCCAGATCGGCGGTGAATAGTTCACTTCCAGCCACAGCACCGAGCCGATGACGATGAAGCCGACGATCAGGATGACGAAGACGGCCGGGCCATCGCCGGCGTCGGCAAAGGCATAGTCGAGACCGCAGGCGGCGCAGCGCGGCTTCAGGCCCAGCAAGCCGTTGAAAAGCTTGCCATTGCCGCAGCGCGGGCAGCAGCCGCGAATGCCTGTTTTCAAAGGATCCACAGGCGGGAAATGCGCGCTGTCCTCGTTCATGCTATCCTCCCGACGCGGCGAGTCACAGCCTGAAGTCACCGCCTTAAAGTCACCCATAATCTAATCGAAATGCGAAGTGAAATGCCTGCGCGATTTCGCCTCACTGATTCGCGCCAAACAAAAGAAGAACACACATGTCCGAGGAAAACCCTGCCGCTCAGATCGTCATTCTGAACGGCGCACCGCGCAGCGGAAAATCATCGATCGCCAAGGCGATCCAGGACGAGTTCGACGGCCCGTGGATGAACCTCGGCGTCGATGCCTATAACGGCATGACGCCGGAGCGCTATCTGCCCGGCATCGGCCTGCGTCCCGGCGGCGAGCGGCCCGATCTCGAGGAGATGGTGCCGTTCTTCTACGCCGCACTCTACGAGACCATCGCCATCCATGTCGGCCTCGGCCTCAACGTCGTCGCCGATCTCGGGCACCATGATTTCTACTCGCAACCGCTCGGCATCCTGACCGACTGCGCCCGCAGGCTTGAAGGTTTTCCTGTTCTCTTCGTCGGTGTGCATTGTCCACTCGACACGATCATGCGCCGCCGCGAGATCCGCATGCCGGGCCGCGAGGGGCTCTACGACCAGGCAAGCGCCGAGGACCCGATCCCCGATTCGGTGCAGCGCTGGCAGGACCATGTGCACCAGCCGGGGATCTACGATCTTGAGGTGGACACGTCGCTTCTGACACCGCTGGAGTGTGCCGAGATCATCCGGCAGACGCTGGACCTCGGGATTGCGAGGCCATCGGCGTTCGAGCGGATCGCGGAAGCGCGGTAAGGCACGCAAGCCGCCGCTCATTTGTGGAACGCTTTGGCCGTGTTCAGCGATGCCCCCGCAGCTTCGGTTATCGGGGGGCATCGCCCATGGCTGGAGACGTTTCTGAATGCATTGGCAGCTAAGCGGCGGAAGCGGTCATTTCACGACTGCTGCTATGGTTCCATCACTCGTAGGCGACGAACGAGATCACGTTCCCGTCCGCGTCACGGACATGGAAGTCCGTTCCACCCCAGGGCTGGCTGGTTGGCTCCTGCGCAAACTCCGCGCCGCGGCCGCGCAGTTCCTCAAACAACCCGTGCACGTCCGAAACCTCAATTGTAGCGACAATAAGCGAGACCTCGCGTGCTGCCAGATCGGCAAAATTCGGTTTGCTGACACACCGAAGATGCAGGCAGGCCGCGCCGCGCGACACAGCGCCGTAAAACGGCGGCGTACCGTGGAGGAAATCGACGTCAAATCCGAGTTTCTCTTTGAAGAATTGGGCGCTCGCCGGCACATCACGCACAAAGAGGATCGGGACGATGGACCTCAGGGCAATTTCGCTCATGCAAGTCTCCACTAAGTCGATATCCACTGGCAGAGTCTACATGTCGTTTCATGTGTGTGCAAAGGGGCCGAGCCGAACGAGAACGCCTCGTCCGCAAAGCGTCATAAGCAGGGCTGTGATTGGAAAGAGCTGAGTATGAACCTGATTGCCCATGTTGAAATTCCAGTTGCCGATCTGACAAGAGCGATGCGCTTCTATCGCACTGTGTTCGATATAGAATTTGGCGACGTCGTTGAAATCCACGAAAGCAGAATGGCCTATTTTCCCTTTCAGGAGGGGAAGGACGGCGCCAGCGGAGCGCTCGCCCAGGGCGATGTCTACGTTCCTACCCGGCATGGAGCGATCGTTTATCTGAGCATCGAAAACATTGACGACGTTTTGGTGAAGGCCGTCGCGTGCGGCGGCGAAGTCCTCTTTCCGAAAACGCCCGTCAACGAGGAGATCTTCGTGGCTGAAATTGCCGACAGCGAAGGAAATCGCATCGCAGTTCAATCTCGCCGTTCGGGCGGTTGAACTCCTCCTGGATCTCGACGAGCAGACTGCCGACCGCATGTCGCCAACAGCGCTCATTCGCAAACCTCAGCCCGCCCCTCCTCAGCCCTTGCTCGCCTCTAGGCTAGCCGGTGGCTTCAGCAGAATGATCAGCAGCAGGCCGGCGACGATGAGGGATGCGCCTTCGAGATGGTAGCGTTGCAGCTGCTCGCCGAGGATGAGGTAGGCGAGCACGGCGATGAAGATCGTCTGGATGTAGAGCAACACGCCCGCCCTCGCCGCCCCCAGAGCCTCGATGCTGCGATTGAAGAGATAATACATGATCGCGCCGCCGGGGATCGCGACATAGGCGAGCGCGATGAGGCCGCTGGCGTTCAAAGTCGAGCGTTCGTCGGAGACGAGCTCGAACAGATAGAAGGGCAGCGCCGTCAGCGCCGCGGCGCCCAGCAGCAGCACGAGGAGCGCAAGGCGGTTCACATCGAATTTCGCCCGGCGGAGCAGGACCGTATAGAGGCTGAAACAGAAGGCGCCGGCGACGATCCATAGCTCGCCGGGATTGAAATCGAGGCGCAGGAGTGCGGCCGGGCTGCCCTTGATGATGATCACCACGATGCCGGCAAAGGCGAGGATCGATCCGATCACCTGAAAGCGCCCCATCGGCTCGGCCAGAATGAAGCGGGCAAGGATCATGGTGATGATCGGGATCAGGGCGATGATGATGCCGGCTGTCGTGGCGTCGGCATGTTCGAGGCCGACGAAAATCAGGCCCTGGCAGATCGCGAGCCCGATACCGCCGATGATGAGCAGTTCGAGACCGCGCGCCCGCACGAGCGCGACCATGGCGCCGAAATGTCGGTAGACGATCGGCATCAGTATCGCCCAGGCGATCAACACGCGCCAGAAGCAAAGCGCCCAGGGCGGCATCTCGGGAGAGACCCATTTGGCGGCGATATAGACGCCTGATGATAGCAGCCAGCAGAAGATACCCACGGAATAGGCGGCTGCAAGCGAACCGCCCGCCCCCTTTTCCGTCCCGACCGTGTCACGATGGACCGCCAAGACATGTATCGCCATGGGGCAACTATGCCACAATTCCCCAGCGCTGCACAGATGAAGGCGTTGCCGGCCTAAGGTCGACCGCGGACAAAGGTCAGCCCCGCGCGGTTCATCACTGCGCGGGGCCGAGGTACGTAACGGGGATGATCAGCCCGCGGCGACCATCCTGCGGCGGCTGGCGACGCCAACCAGCGTGGCACCGAGCAGGGCCGCGACGCCGGCGAAGACAAAGACGCCGGCGGCACCCTGGACATCCACGATCAGCCCACCAAGCACGGCGCCGCTCGAAATCGCGACCTGAAAGGTCGTCAGCATGAGGGCGCCTGCGCTCTCGGCCTCGTCGGCGGCAGCCTCGGTGATGAAGCTCTGCACGCTGACCGGCAATGCGCCGAAGGCAAAGCCCCACAGGGCGGTCGCAATGGCGGCCAGCGCCGGCGCTTCGCCTGCGAAGGCAAGCAGGAAGGCGGTGACGGCAATGCCTGAGGCGGCAAGCGTCATGGCAAGGGTCGTGTTGCGCTCGGCGATCAGGCCGCCGGCGATATTGCCGATAAAGCCGCCGACGCCGAAGGCGAGAAGGATGCCGGAAATCGCCTCGACACCGAAATGCGGCACCGTTTCAAGAAACGGGCGGATGAAGGTGAAGCCCGCGAAGTGACCGGCGACGACGAAGAGGATGGTGACGAGGCCGAGCCGGATGGCCGGACGGCGCAGGACCGCGGCCATCGTCCCGAGGCCGCCCGAAGTTGTCGGCGGCATGGCCGGAAGCGTGAACGCCTGGACGAGGAATGCGACGACGCCAAGCACGGAGGCGATCCAGAAGGCCGCGCGCCAGCCGAACGCCTCGCCGACCCAGGCTCCGACAGGTGCCGCACAGACGGTGGCCGCCGACACGCCGGTCATGACGATCGCCATGGCGCGCGGCATCAGCCGCTCCGGCACCAGGCGCATGGCAAGCGCCAGCGACATCGCCCAGAAGCCGCCCAGGCCGACGCCGAGCAGCGCGCGCGACAGGAGCAGCGTCACGAGCCCGTTTGCCGTGGCAGCGATCAGGCTCGAGATGATGAGCAGGCTTGTGAGCGCCAAAAGCGTGTAGCGGCGATCGAAGCGGGCCGTGCCGAGCACGATGCCTGGCCCCGCCAGCGCGCCGACCACGGCCGTGGCCGTCACCGATTGACCGGCCGCGCCGAGGCTGACACCAAGGTCATGCGACATCGGCGTCAGAAGGCTCGCGGGTAGAAATTCCGCCGTCACGAGCCCAAATACACCAAGCGACAGCGAAACAACGCCTGCCCATGCGGCAGGTGCTTCGCTCTTTGCGGCTGGATGGTTGATCTCCGAGTGAATGTTCATATGCATCTCCGTAAATTCTGCGGCGACGCTACGCTCAAGCATCTGGCGTTTCCATGCTGGAAAAGCTATAAAGCATAACAATTCGTCCAAACCTGCCGGAGGCCATATGACCGATCCATTGACCGAGATGCTGCGCGGGCTGCGGCTCGATGGCGTCGAGTATGGCCGCTGCCAGCCGTCAGCACCCTGGGCCACGGCCTATCCCGCGCAGGCGGAAGCGCGATTTCACTTCCTGGCGGCGGGCAGCGCCTATCTGCAGGCACCCGATGGCGAGTGGACGGAAATGCGCCCCGGCGACGCCGTGCTCTTGCCGCGCGGCGACGCGCATGTGATCGCGAGCGAACCGGGCATTTCGCCGACCCCGGTCGACTGCCTGCCGCGCAAGCCGCTCTGCGATGGCATCGTCGATCTGCAATGTCCATGCACCGACAGCAATAACCTCATCTTTTTCGCGGTCATGCGCTTCAATGTCGACAAGCGGCATCCGCTCCTCAACCTGATGCCCGATGTGATGCGCACCAGCGATCTCGCCAAGAGCGAGCCGACGATCCCGCCGCTGCTCGACGCCATGATGCGGGAGGTCGAGATGAACCGGGTGGGCGCAGGCGGCATCCTGTCGCGCCTTGCCGACGTGCTGACGGCGACGATCATCCGCACATGGGTGGAGCACGGCTGCGGCGACGCCAGCGGCTGGCTTGCCGCCGTGCGCAACCCGGAGGTCGGGCGGGTGCTGGCGGCAATCCACCTCGATCCCGCGCACGACTGGAGCGTAAACGAGCTGGCCCGCCACATGGGCGCCTCGCGCTCGGGCTTTGCCCAGCGCTTCGTCAGCGTCGTCGGCGAAACGCCGGCGCGCTACGTGGCGCGGATGCGCATGCACCAGGCCCATGAATGGCTACGCGAGGGGCAGCGTGTGGCAACCGTCGCCGAACGGCTGGGTTACGATTCGGAGGCGTCCTTCAGCCGCGCGTTCAAACGCGTGATCGGCGCTTCGCCGAGCCATTTTCGCGAGAAGCGGAATGGTGCTGTTGCGCCGATTGCCGGCTGAGGTACTCCGATGAGTCGATTTGACGATACCGAAAACGCCCTGATCGGACGGCTGCGCGCGCTCAAGGCCAGGCCTGACGTGACGATCAACCTGCTTGATGTCATCGAACGGCTGGGCGTTGATGGGTTTACGCCCGGGGAGATCAAAGCGGTGTTGCGGGCGCTTGAGCAGGACGGAGCCATTGCCTTCGCGACCGCGAACCGGATTTTGATTCTCAAGGCGTTGGCGTAGTCGGGCGTTTATTGGGCGCCGTGACGGAGGGTGATGGGCGGTTCGAAAGTGCGTGATCCGCCTTACCGCCTATTTTCAGAAAAATGCCAGATACCGCTGCTCGGTCAGGGTTTCGACATTTTTCTCGAAATACGGATAGTAGATGAAGTTGTTCAGCCGCTGCGCAACCTGTCGGAAGTCAGGACCCCATTTCTCCGGCTGCGTATCCCATTTTGCAAAGAATAGTCCTCTGCTTTGAACATGGTATCGCATCGATTGAAGATGGGCTTCATCACGCCGCTGAAAGCCGGTCGCGTCCGGCCTTACGATCGAGGCGGCGTCGGAAATCGGGTTGTGTACCCGCCCATGTTGTATGCCGTCATTGATGGAAGCACGGTCACCGAGGTAGATTGCGGCACGCAGAAAATAGTCGGCCTCCTGAAACCCGGTATTGCAGAAACGCTCGTCCCAGAGGCCGATGCGTGCGATTGCATTCGGCGAATAGCTGACGCAGTTGTCGCCGATGCCATAGGTGACAAGGTCATACCTGGTGTGGAGCTCCAAGCATCGATCAACATAACCGGCTTCGAAAACACAGTCGTTCTGGCTCAGGATGAGAAGGTCGGCATCCGGGGATTTGATATCGACAAAGCCATTTATTATCGCCTGGTTCCAGTTTCGGGAGAGGTGACCTGTCGAGAAATCGGGACGTGTCGCATTACGCAAAACCGTCACAGGGTGCGGTCCGGTATATTCGTCCTTCGAATGGTTTGAAATCACGAAGACTGCTCTGTCGTGATCCGTTGCGGTCGCGAATATGCTTTCGATGGCTTTGTGCAGGAGAGCGTTGTTGTTGTAGGTGACAATGAAGTGCTTGATGCGCATGGGTAGCCTCGCCGAACCTGTAGTGATGTGTGACCGTTCCCCCTGGTCGCCGTTGGTCTTTGCCGGCGCGTGTAGTTGGGGCTCCAAAGTGGCCGCGAAACCGCGTGCGCGTCGTATCTTGCCTTTTTCAGCCAATTCAACGCTACCACCGCTAAGCCGGTTGCCTTGCGTGGAACTGTTGATCTCGCCGTCCTTTGCCGAGGCGTTCGGTAGGGGACGACGCTAACGGAAAAATCCGCCGCCCCCTCCCCCCGAAAA